>JBJEGL010000217.1:0-7435 GCA_051875035.1 Candidatus Gastranaerophilaceae bacterium
AGGAATTTCGCTTGTTTATTTCTGCAAAAAACGTGAGATTTCATTTTTTATAATGATTGTATCTTCTGTTCCTTTAATTTTTTTGCCGGGTTTTGTATGGCCGAAAGAAGCAATTCCAATGGTTTTAAATATTTTTTCAAAATTTATACCTTTTGAAGCAGCTTCTGACGGGTTAGTAAAAATAAATCAAATGGGGGCAAGTTTTCAACAGGTTCAGTCTGACTTTTGGATATTAATCATACTATGTATTTTATATTTTATAGGTGCATATTACACAATCGAAAAATTAAAAAATGAAATTAGTGCTTAAATTTCTGGGATTAATATAAAATAAGATATTTAGTTTTATACAAGGGTTTTTCCTGCATTATAAGCTCTTTCGCTTCTTCAAAAGTAGTTAATTCAACCCTGCCTGATAAAATTAAACAATCTATTTTACAACACGTTGTTCAAGGCAAACTTGTTCCACAAACTCCTAGTGACGAACCTGCCTCAGAACTTTTAAAACGTATCAAAGCAGAAAAAGAACACCTAATCAAAGATGGCAAAATCAAAAAAGAAAAATCTTTACCGCCAATCACAGAAGATGAAATACCTTACAAATTACCACAAAGTTGGAAATGGGTAAGAATTGGAACTATAACTGATATTGGGACTGGAACCACACCGCAAACTTCTAATTCAGAATATTATATATGGTAACATAAATTGGGTTTCAAGTTCATCTACTGGAAATGATTTTATAACAAAAGCAGATAAACTAATTTCACAGAAAAAGTCCGTTATAAATATTTATTACCACGATGAAGAAGCATTAGTGCGAATGCAAAACATTATAGATTCAATAATCGGCGAAGAAGAAGTTATGTCGAAAGTCAGATTTATTAGACAAGATGACACTAAAAACGGAATTTTAGTACCACAAAAAGAGTCGGCTTTAGTGAAAAGTTAAAGATCTTCTAACTACAATTTATCTAAATACCTTACGGATACTTTTGGTAAAGGTTTTTCTGAAGCTAATTTGAAGAACATGCGACAATTCTATGTTACCTATCCTGAATTCGACAGACAGTGTCTGGCGAATGTAAGTTGGTCAAATATTGCCTGAATAATATAAAACTGTTCTTCCAACAGAAGAAGAACTTGCTGAAATAATAGAAAAAGAAAACATGAAATTGTTAACCAAAGAAGTTTAACAATCCCTGTTCAAAAAGTGTTCAAATGGTCGACTAAGGTGGGGTAAATGTGATTTAGATATAAAACCTCATTTGAACGCTTTTAAATCCAATATAAATCAATTTTTGAAAAACTAATCTTCGTAAGTTATTCCTAAAATCTTTTCTTCTATTTCTCTTATTACTTCCTCTGATAACCCCTCTTGTTTAGTGGTTTCCGGCATGGATTTTACGTTTGTACGTTTATCTTCGTAGTTCTTGACGTTTTTTAGCATTGATATGATTTTGGTGACAGCATACATTCTTGCCGATTCAACTTTCTCGCCGTTATTCATATCCGTCTTTATTGATTTTAGCAAATCTCTCCCAAAATTGTACAAATCCTCATGAAATGTTGTGTTTGATTTTAGGTACTCCGAGCGTTTTTTATCCCAATTATCATCGGCTTTCCAACGGCGAAGCGTTCGTTCGTTTACGTTTAATTGACGAGCGATACTTTCTAATGTCATAAATTTTTCAATATATAATTTTTCTGCGGTTTCAGATAACAGTTGCTTTTTCATAAAAATCTCCTTATTTTGTTTTGTATAAAATCTTATCAAGCGGATTATAATAATCTTGTTCTGATTTTTCTATTAAATTTCTGTATATTTTTATAAAATTAACAATTCCGTAATATCCGAGGGATTTTTGAATAAATGTAAGCGGAATATTTTGTTTAATACACATATTTACAAAATTATGCTGCATATCACTCGGATTAAGTTTTGAAACACCGATTTCTTTTGCTAGCGGCAATAAAACATCTTCCTCTATATATTGTTGAGCTTGTTTATCACTATCAAATTTAAAAACAAAATCATTAGATACAGGTTCTGTCATATGATATTTATATTCAAGACCCTCGCAAATATTCCAATCAATTGTTAATCGCCGCATTGTAGAATTACATTTAGTCATAACAAGTTTATTCCCATAAAGAAAATATTTTAAAAATATTATTTGATTTCTAAAATCAATCCTATCCCAAGTTAATCCTAATAATTCAGGGATACTTGCTCCGGTCGAAAGAGAAATATATAAAATCGGATACGCATCGGGATATTTTTTATAACAAATCTCAAATAATTTTAAAATTTGTTCTTTAGTTAATAAATTCATATCCAATGCGTAAGAATTTTCGTTAAGACTTTTGCTTCTTGATGCAAGATAATTTGTTTTAGGACAAACAGCATTAATAATGTTTTTTAAGATTTGGATATGAATATTTACTGAAACTAGTTGGTATCCGCTATCAAACTGTTTTTGTTTGAACTTAGCTACAATTTTATTTGTAATTTCTCTTATTTGTAAATTACCAAAATATTCTTTTAGGTGATTTTTGTAATCTGTTTTTTGATGCATTAATCTTTCAAGTTTATTATCTGCTTTTAACCTGTTAAAATAAATGTTTGCAGTATCTTTAAATAACAGATCCAAAGGTTCTTGTATTTCTTTTTTAGTTTCAGCTTTTTCTTTTAGAGGAGATATGTTATTTCTAAAATATTCGATTTGCTGTGGGGTAAATTCTGTTTTTAATTTTCTCAAGAATGCAACTGATGTATAAGAATAAGGCTGCTCAATTTTTTGCTCCGCTTGCAATTGTTTTTGGGCTTTATATATTGCATCCGTTGCTGATAATTTCTCATTTGTTAAATAATACTTTTTAAAATAATTAAATAATTCATCAGGTATTGAACTTTCAACATTACCGGCTTTATATGACGGTAAAATCCCCTTAAAACCATACCTTTTATAATTTCTTCGCAGCCTGACCAGGGTACAGAGCGAAATATTTTTATAACCGGATGTTTGATTAAATAATTCAACCAGTTGCTTTAAATTTTTATCACCAGCCTGATTTACGAAATTTAGCAAATCAACATACTTTCTTATTCTTTCTTGGTTCTCTTTGCTTAGTGTAAGAAAATAATCATAACCAACTTCTTCTTCAATAATAATTGGCTTAACTTTACTTTTTAAATCAGTATTTGCATTTATTCCTTTAATATTGAAATAATAGGTATTACCATTTTT
This sequence comes from Candidatus Gastranaerophilaceae bacterium, assembly GCA_051875035.1. GTDB lineage: Bacteria > Cyanobacteriota > Vampirovibrionia > Gastranaerophilales > Gastranaerophilaceae > RUG841. The sequence goes on from JBJEGL010000217.1 coordinate 3,252, forward strand.
TAAAACAATTTTTTCTTTTAATAATTCCGATAAAATATCTATGACTTCTTGCTCATCAATTTCTGAAACTAGAATTATGTCATCAAGAGTAAATTTATCTAATCTTCTTGCTGATTTTATAATTAAATCTCTATTTTTCAATGGTTAATCCTTTCACTTGTTTTACATCAATTTTATTTAATCCGTTTGTTTTTGCTAAATTTTCTAAGGTTGCAATACCTTTAATCGCTTGTCGAAAACGATTTGATTTCTCAAAAAATATTTCTTTTGCCTCATCGGTTATTTTTATTTCGGATAATTCTTCGATAATAATTTCCATATCTTCTTTAGAAAAAGGTTTAAATTCTAGGATTTCAGATATTCTATCGAATAAATGTCGAAATTCACCGAGTTTTGTTTTTGCCTCTTGCATTCCAATTAATACAACCGGAATGCCGGTTAAATCGTGTAAATCTCTCAATGTTTCAATAGTTTTAGAGTGGCTTATAAGGTAGTCAATTTCATCAATAATAATAACTTGTGGGTTAAGTCTTAAATGTGCAATGCATTGTTTCATCAAATCCGTAGATTTTTTAGACGGAGCTTCACCTAACTCTTCCACTATTTTTTCTAATATTCCATGACTTGTCATATTATTTTGTGCTCTGACATAAACGGCATCATTTCTTGTTGCCCACCATACAGCAGTTTTAGTTTTACCCAATCCGGGATCGCCATAAACTAATCCCATTTTGGGAACTTCATTGGATTTATCTATCAAGTTATTCATTAACCCAATGAAGTTTTTGACATTTCTTGTTTTAACAAACAATTTGTGCATCATTTATCTCCCTATCTTCACCATATATTTGCTCATATTCATCAGTTTTTTCGTATTCTTTTATCCAATCTTGTTCAACTTGAGTAAGATTTTCTTTACTAATCAGATGCTCGTATTTTTCAAATCTTGTTCTAAAACAACCGTTGAAAAATTCTTTTTCTGCTTCTTCTTTTATTTCTATACGAAGCTGTTCAACCTCTTCATTTTCTTGTTTTTCGGGTAAATCCATACTCAATAACGGAGTGTGTACTTGAGTACGTTTCAAGTGGTTGATAAACTCTTTTTCCGTTCTTTTTTCTAACTGTTTCTTCAGTTTTGTTTTTTGTTTTAAATCTTCAATATCTTTAGCATCTCCCAAATAATTTGCCAGAGGATGTATCGGCTCAACTCGTTTTGCCTCGCAGATAAATTCTCCGTTTAATTTGAAAACCTTAATTGAACTTAAATCAAATAAACTGTATTTTATAATTACTTTCTTTTTATAACCAAACAACGCTTCGCTATAATAATTATTTTTTAGGAATAAAATCCCGTTTCTGTAAATATTTTTGATTTCACGAACCATCATGAGATCATCTAAAGTCTCGATATTAACCCCTTCTCCTCTGCCGGAGTTAAGAACTTCTCCTATTGTTTGACCTTCAACATGCGGACAAGGTTGTTCATAATGGTATTTTTGCAACCACATTTCAAGAACTTGCACCACTTGCTCTATTGTTGGAATATTGACCTTAAAAATTGATTTGTGGAGTTTTTCATTTCTTCTTAATTGAGCTGGCTTTTTAACTATACTTGCTCCGGAATATGAAGGAAGCATAACTTCAAAGCTGTCTTGTAATTCTCGGAACAATCTTTCAATAGGTTTTGCCTTGGCATTATATGGCTTAGCGTATATCGGTTGAATGCCAAGATTAGTAAATAAACCTGATATTCCGTTTTCAATAAAATATTTGGCTTTAAATGCTTTTCCGTTATCTTGATAAACAAATTTAGGAACTTTTCCAAGATTTATTATAGAATTTCTTAAAGCACTTGCGATGCATTGTGTATTTTCTTCCAGCATTATCTCAAACCCGACAAACCCGCCTGTTTTCCAATCTTGATAAGCTACTAATGTCGGTCTTACCGGATTTCCTGTGTATGGATTTTTGACAAAAAATGCTAACCTGTGTCCGTCACCTACAATTACATCTCCGACTTCAAGTTTTGAAATATCTCTTGTGATATACGGTAAAACCTTATCATGTAGAGCTTTTTTACCCTCTCGAGCTTCTACCCAAATGTCATAATGTTCAGCTTTATAATTATTGGCAAATCTTCTGTATGTTAAATCACAGCATAAATTTTCAAAACCACGTTGAGTTAATGCCATTTTAGTATATTTTATTGCTTTTCCGATATTTAATTGATTTGGGTGTAAGAGATTTTTTAGCAGTTCTGATTGCTCTGCTTCGGTTAGCGATGTTTTTGTTGTTTTTTCTCCGAATGTATAATTATTGATTAAACAATGCCAGTCATCATTATATTCCCGAAGTTTCTTGTGCCACTCATAAATCGTTCCGATTGCGACTTTACCAATTACATTAAATAATTCTTCACAAAGACAATTATTATTGTAACCATCCAGAAAATCTTTTCCGGCAAGTGTTTTATTATTCTTTTTGTTTCTAAATTCATCCCACTTTTTTATAAGATCATATTTTGCAAGAGCCAATTTCTTCTGCTCATCAGGAACAATATTATTTATAGGTATAAGAGCCGTTGATTTTTCTTTCTCCGCTGTTACTTTTTTTCTAACATTTTCTTCCAAAGATGTTACTAAAATTTCGTAAGATTTTGAACATTTCCTAAAAACATATTTGTTTTTATTTATTGCTTTACGAACTGCTCTTTCGGTTATACCTTTGATTTGAGCTAATTCTTTGGTTGTAATCCACTCTGTAGCTGAATTTTGCATAATTATCACCTTTCACACATTAACTCTGTTATCCTAAAAAGTGTAGTCAATGTATCCATATCGAAACATATTGCTTGTGACTTTTTCAATGATAGAAAATCAGTGTTTTTGTGATATTGCAAAGACAAATTGTTTGTTGTATTTTAGGTAACTTTTACAAAACGGAACTAAACGGAACACCTAACGGTTCCGTTTGTACTATAATAAAGGAAAAGGTGTAAATGTTACTCTGATTAATACAAGTCTGCAAAACTAAATTAAAGGGATAATATGGTTAGACACAAAGAAACGGAAGAACCCGCATGGGCGAAATATATAACAGAAGATAATTTGCCAACGGAAGATTTGCAAAGGCTGTGTTCTATTATAGGTCTGGAGGCAACAAAAAAGTTAATGCTTTATGCTGCGGGGGATAAGTTCTCAATCCATGCCCATTGCAATCAATCATACAAAAGACAATATATTATAGATAATTATATCGACACAACAAGTGTAAATAAACTTGCAAAAGAATGCGAAACAACTACAAGATTTGTGTATAAAGTTATTAAGGAACATGTTGAGGGAAACATGGGATAAAAAGTAAATACCACATGAAATATATGCACTAACAATGCTAATATATTTTATATCAACAGGAAAAACAAATACCTCGAAAATTAATAATGTCAAATTAAAACAATTTGTTCAAAAAGGACCGGGGGATAAATCAAACAGGTATAAATCCGTTGATGAGCTGTGCGAAGCATTTAAAAATATTTAGGTTCCGTTTGGGTTCCGCAAAAAGTTCCGTTAAGGTTCCGTTTTGTAACAGAAAAATAATTCTTTCCGGAACATGTGTTACTATTTTATAGCAAAAGTCCGATGTTTGTCATTGGCTATTGTCTTACAGGAATAAGGTTTTACGGCATATCAATATATGAAATTTGACTTTTACAGGACATAAATTAAAGCGATATCGGACATATCGGACTTTTCTGAAACCCTAAAATATTCTTGAATTACTTTATGTTCTCGGGCTTTAAGCCAAGTTCCCCTTTTCTGTATTGTCCTGTTTCTTCACATTTAGCAAAACAATTTATTTATTCCAAAATGTTTTTCATGCACAATTTATGCACTTTTTCGCACAGCACATAAACATTTTGCACAGTTTGATTTTTGCAAAAAACAACAACTTCCGACTTTAAAAAGTCGCACTAATAGGGCATTGTAGCGGAAATAATCAAACTGTCTGTAATAATCAATATAAAAAGACACATGGTTTGCCTATTGGCGACAAACGATTTGATTATTTCGGCAATATAAATAGTTACTCTTTTAACTTCAAGTAATATAACCATAGAAGTCTAAATCGTCACCGAAACTATTTCGCAAATCTTCTCCAAATATTTTTTCAGCAAGCTTCCA
>JBJEGL010000218.1:0-1993 GCA_051875035.1 Candidatus Gastranaerophilaceae bacterium
TTCGGCGATGAACAGCACATCATCGGGCACAAGCCGCCGCAGCCGCTCGCTGTTGTGCACATCAACGGTAAAATCTTTCAAGTTGCGATTATTTACCCCGATTATTCTTGCATTAGAATTTAACGCCTTTTTTATTTCTTCTTCATTATGAGCTTCCACAAGACAGGATATTCCTAATTCATCAGCAATTTTTATATATTTTGTAAGTGTTCGTTCATCTAAAAGAGAACAAATAAGCAGCATTCCGCTTGCACCAATAATTTTCGTTTCATAAATTTGTATTTCATCAATAATAAAATCTTTTCTCAAAATCGGTGTTTTAACAGTATTTACAATTTGTTCAAGATATTCTGCCGAACCCATAAAATATTCAGGTTCTGTCAATACGGAAATAGCATCCGCACCTGCTTTTTCATATTCTTTTGCTATATCAAGATATGGAAAATCCTCTGCAATAATACCTTTCGAGGGTGATGCTTTTTTAATTTCGCATATAAATGAAATCTTATCCTTTTTCAAAGCCTTTTCAAACAAAAAGGGGTCGTTTTTTATGTTCAAAGCTTTATTTTTATATTGTTCTATATTAATTGATGTTTTTAATGTTTCTGTTCGTTTTATTGTAGTTTCTGCTATTTTTTCTAAAATATTCATTTATTCCTCATTTGAAAGTTGAATATAGGCATCCAAAATTCTTTGTGCCGCACCCGTTTTGATTATGTTTTCAGCATATTCAATACCTTCATTAATACTGTTTGTTTTACCAAAAGTATAAAAAGCAAGTGCAGAATTTAATACTATAATGTCTTTTTTTGCATCGGTTAATTTTCCCGAGAAAATATCTCTGATGATTTGAGCGTTAAAACTTGCATCACCGCCTGTTATATCACTTTTTTGACATCTTTTAAATCCGAATTGTTCTGGTGTTATTGTATAAGTTTTTATGTTTCCGTTCCTGCCTTCTGCAATTACTGTTTCAGAAGACAAAGATGCTTCATCAATACCGTCTTTTCCAAAAACTACCAAAACATTTTTTACACCTAAATTTGAAATAACTTTGCATAAAGGGTTAACAAGTTTTTCATCATAAACTCCGAAAAGTTGAGATGTTGCACTTGCGGGGTTAGTTAAAGGTCCAAGAATATTAAACAAAGTTCTAAAACCCAAGTCCTTTCTTACCTTTGTTGCAAACTGCATTACAGGGTGATGTTTATGAGCATGCATAAAACAAACATTCAACTTTTTAAAAAGGTTAATTTCATCATCAGGAGTCTTATTAACATTTATGCCAAGTGCTTCTAAAACATCAATAGCACCTGATTTGCTTGTGAATGCTTTGTTTCCGTGTTTTGCAACCGGAACACCTCCCGCAGCTGCAACAAAAGCGGTTGTGGTGGAAATATTGAAAGTATTACTCATATCTCCGCCTGTTCCTACAATATCTAAAGTGTTTTCAATAGGAAGTTTAATTTTTATACATTTTTCTTTCATTACTTCTGCACAAGCTGTTATTTCATCGACTGTTTCACCCTTCATTTTTAATGCCGTTAAAAATGACGCAATCTGTGCTTTTGTTGCTTTTCCTTCAGTAATTTGATACATTACTTCTTTTGTTGTTAAAAAATCTAAATTCTTTCCTGAAGATAATATCTTTAAAGCGTCTATAATCATTATTTACAAGCCTTTTCCATAAAATTACGTGCAAGAACTTTTCCCTCCGGTGTTAAAACTGATTCAGGATGAAATTGAAGCCCGTATATTTCATAAACTCTGTGTTTAACAGCCATTATTATACCGTCTTCTGTTTTTGCCGTAACAATTAATTCTTCCGGTAAAGATTTTTCGTCAGCAATCAAAGAATGGTACCGAGCCACTTTGATTTTTGAAGGTAAATTTTTAAAAATTTGGCAAGAATTGTCGATTTCAATTTCAGAAACCTTGCCATGCATAATTTTAGGAGCATAAGTTATTTTTGCCCCAAAAACTTCACAAATAG
>JBJEGL010000219.1:0-1985 GCA_051875035.1 Candidatus Gastranaerophilaceae bacterium
TGAACCCTTTGACCGTCGCTTGTTTTGTAAACTCCTTCTCCGTCAAATTTGAATTCACCTAATCTCGTATATGAAATTCGACCTTTCTCATTCCTTATTACAAAAAAACCTTTTCCTTCAAGATAAACATTTTCATCAGAAGTTCCCGGACTTGATTTGCCCTGGCTCGTACTTTTTAAAACAGAATCAGGAGTAATACCGCCCATATATGTCTTGAAATTGATTTTATTTTCTCTGTATCCGGGTGTATAACAGTTAATCATGTTCTCCTGAATACCTTTAATCCAGTGATGAGTCATTGTTTGGGTGTTTAGAGCATTAATAAATGAATCATTCATTATTTATCTCCTTCCTGTTTATCTTTTTGTGAATTGGAATTTCTTTTATTTTTATTTTGTTGTTTGTATGAAAGTTCCGAATAAGGAATATCTTTTTCTTCAAATGCTTGCTGTAAATAAGATATGTTGTTTTTTAAGTATTCTTCGGCAATTTTATCAGACGGAATAAATTCTGCACTAATTTTGCCTTCGGCATTTACTCTCAAAATTGCAGATATATCATTTCCGAAATCAATCCTTACGGGTTTGTTTGTCTGATGTGAATTTGCTATCATGTTCATTAATGTTTTTGATACGGAAGCACTTTTGTATGTTTTTGCAGTTTCTTCAATTGTTGCAATACCATTTTGCATTAAAATTTCACCGTTTACATTGAACGAATAGTTTTCACCTTTTATTGCATTTGCAAAAAATAATGCATCATCCCTATCCATAGTTAAACAATCGTATTTGTATGATGAACGTAAGGATTGTAAATCTTCTTCTGCACTTGCGATAAAGTCATTTAAAATAAAGTCGTTAGGTGTTGCATAAGATATCGGCATTCCGTATTGAAGAAAACTGCGAAATGAGAATCCTTCTTCTGTTTCAATTTCCGTTTTCTTTTCCGCTACTGCCTGCATATTTATATCTGTTGAGTTTGTTTTTTCAATCTTCACTCTTTTTTATTCCTTCTTGCTTCACGCTCTGCATCTTCTTGTTCTTCTTTTCTTCTTGCAAAAAATTTCTGTACTGCAACTTCTGATAATCGTTTTAACTCTGCTGCCTTTTCTTCTTCTTTGTATATTTCAAGCATTCTTTCTTTGTGCTTCTCAAGAACTTTTACGTCTTTTTCTGCTTCTGTTAATTTCTTTTTTTCTTCTTTTACAACTTCCTCGGCTTTTTGTTTTTCCGTTTCTAATTGTTCACTTTTTTCATATAGCGATTTTAAAAATTTATCATATGCATCAAGCATATAAAAATCTGCTTTTCGCATATTTATCCTTGTTGAGTCAATTTCTCTGTTATTAAGTTCAATCATTCCTTCTATTTTGTATACTTCTTGCTGAGCAAGTATTACAACCTGAAGCTGCTGATCTTTTTTTCTTATTCTGAAGTCCAATGCCTTTTGTAATCTGTATTTGAATGGCATATTCTTTCCTTTTTATCAGCCGTACTTGTTCATTATCATATTTTTCTCTCTCAATTTATACATTCATTTGTATGATGTTTTCTTATTAATGAGAAAATACTTAAAGTCAAATAAAGTTCATATAAAAAAATGATATAGACTATCTAAATTATTGTTATATAATATAATTGGGGAATTTTTATTCTGAGAATTCCACTGCCTAAGTTAATACGGACGGATTAAAAATGGTAAAAAAAATAGAAAAAATAGATTTTAATGCTGATGCCGCACAAAGTTACGGTGTTTTTCAAAATGATGCGGAAAAAGAAGTTATATCAAAAGTTAGCAGTGTAAATATCGCTTGCGGATTTCATGCCGGAGATCCTGCTACAATTAAAGAAATTTTGCTTTTTTGCAGAGATAATAATCTTGCAATTGGTGCTCATGTCGGATATCCGGATATTCAAGGCTTCGGATATCGTCCTATGAATCTCGATGAAAGCGATTTGGAAGCTACTATTCTATATCAAATCGGG
>JBJEGL010000220.1:0-7336 GCA_051875035.1 Candidatus Gastranaerophilaceae bacterium
AGTTTTAGAATATAGAAAGAGTCTAAACTTACAAGTTCTACAAAAGATGCAGGAGGCGGCTGTTTGCCTGAATCTTTGAATACTTTTCCCCAAAAGTTTTTCCAATTTTTTGCCGTAGATTGTCCAAGTGTTAATTTTGGGTCAGGCATATATTTTTTGTAAAAAGCGGAAGAAACAACATCTCTTTTTACAACAGGAATAATAAATTTAACTTTTCCGTTTGTTTTGAAAAAGACATAATACTTATCATTCATTTTTCTTGGAGTAAGCTGGTAATATCCCGGGTCTATCTTAAAAGACTTATAGTACAAGTAGGTACTAATTCTCATAAGCGGATACGGAGTATATGCATATTTTATGTTGTCTTCATCTTGAAAAGGGTCTATACCATGCATCAATTTTGATTCAAACGGCTGCGAAGCATTATAAAGTTCTTCCCAATCAATTTCTGCAAATGCAGGCAGTTGGAAAATAATCAAAGATAAAATACAAAATAAAAACTTTTTCATAATATTGTTATAATGATTTTTTATGAAAATTTCAATATTGTAAAATTCTACATTTAAAGGTATTATAAAATCAGAATACTTTTGAGGAAATTTCAATGCAAAAAACACCGAATCAATTTGTAAGACCTTTAACCTGGAAACGCAATGAAAAAGGCAATATAGAAATTGGCGGATGTGATTTAGAACAGTTAATTGATGAATACGGTTCACCGCTTTATGTATATGACGAAGCCACTATTCGTGCTGTTACAAGAAGTTTCAAAGAAGCGTTTAAAGATACAGATATTCATATGATGTTTGCCTCAAAAGCTTTTATGACTCAAGCTATGTGCAGAATTATGCAGCAGGAAGGTTTTGGACTTGATTGTGTTTCTGAAGGTGAAATTTATACTGCAAAAACTGCGGGTTTTGATATGCAAAACGTTGTTTTTAACGGAAATAATAAGTCTTATGAAGAAATTGTTTTTGCAATTGACTCAAAAGTTGGTTTATTTTCTGTTGATAATTTTACCGAAGCAAAAATGTTAAATAGTATATCAGCAGCAAAAGGCAAGATAACCGATATTCTTTTAAGAATTACTCCCGGAATTGAATGCCATACTCACGAATATATTCAAACAGGACAAATTGACTCTAAATTCGGATTTGATTTAACTCAAATTGATGAAATAATTTCTCTTATAAAAAATGAATACAGTAACCTTAATTTAATTGGTCTTCACGCACATTTAGGCTCTCAAATATTCCAAAAAGATTTATATGCGGATGCTGTTGGAATTATGATGAGAGAAGCAAAACGCATAAAAGATGCATATGACATTAGCCTTACAACCTTCAATATTGGTGGCGGGGCAGGAATAAAATATGTTGAAGAAGATGAACCGCTATCCTTATTTGAAATAGCTGACACGGTAAAAGACTCTTTAAAACTTAACAGTGAAAAATACGGTATATTAAATCCACATTTGTATATAGAACCCGGAAGATGCATTGTTGGTACAGCAGGAGTCACTGTTTATACAACAGGAAGTTCAAAAGAAGTTCCGAACGGAAAAAAATATGTAGCTGTAGATGGAGGAATGGCGGACAATATAAGACCGGCACTTTACGATGCCTTATATACCGTTGAAACTGTTCAAAATAAAGACGGAGAACCTATAGAAGAGGTAACTGTTGCAGGAAGATTTTGTGAATCAGGAGACATTCTTGCAAAAAATGTAAAGCTTCCCAAATTATATGAAGGCGATTTGATTTGTTTCTATGACACAGGTGCTTACTGTTATTCGATGTCAAGCAATTATAACAGAGTATTAAAACCTGCCGCTGTAATAGTAAAAGATGGAAAATCAGCAATAATTATAAATCGACAAACACTTGATAATATCATCGAAAATGATTGTATACCTGAAATTTTAGGATAATTTGATGAATACTATTTCCTTTGATAATTTAATACAAATAATAGCAGATCATCTGCACCTTGATATTGTTGATGTAATAGAATTAGCAATCATCATTTCATTTACTCTTTTTGTGTATACACAATACATAAAAGGTACTCATTCCGAAAAATTGGTAAAGGGACTTATTGTCCTTATTTTTGCATGGGGTTTTAGTGAACTTCTTGTGCTTTTAGGGTTATCAATTTTAGGATTTTTCCTAAAAACAATTATCGCAATCATTGTTTTTAGTCTTGTTGTTGTTTTTCAGCCGGAATTAAGAAAGTTTTTGGGCTATCTTGGACAAACAGGATTTTTGAATAAAGATTTTTTCTCTATTAAGAAAAAAGATTCTGATATAAGGGTTGTAAAAGAAATATTGGAAGCTGTTAAGTATTGCAGTAAGGCTCATTGCGGTGCTTTAATGGTGTTTGGCAAATATGATAATGACTTTTTGTTTTCGGATGTTGGGACAAAAATAAATGCAGATATTTCCTGTCAATTAATTTTAACTATTTTTCATCCGAATACACCATTACATGATGGAGCAATGGTTATTGTTGATAATAAAATTACGGCAGCCGGAGTATTACTTCCTCTCACGGAAGATCCTAAATTAAGTTGGAAGTATGGTACACGTCACAGAGCTGCAATCGGAATGAGCGAAGCATCTGATTGTGCTTGTCTTGTTGTATCGGAAGAAACAGGTGACGTTTCTATTGCAATAGACGGCACATTAAAAAAATATGAAGACATTTCGGAATTAAGAGATGATTTAACAAGGATTTTGGGATTTGAGACAAAAGCTGATAATTCTCTCTTAAGTATGAAATTGTTTCCGTTTAAAATTGGAAAAAAGGGGAGATAAATTCAATGAGCGTTATTCAGAAAATTTTACAGGAAAAAGTTCACGGTGTTATTCGTGTTGCTGAACCGGAAAGAGTTATAGAAATTGCAACATCACTCAACAGAGCCGGTGTTAAAATAATTGAAATTATTATTCAAAATTCCGAAATAGTTGACGTTATTCACTACTTAAATTCAACAACAGAAGATTTAACTATTATGGCTGGCGGAATTATTACGCAAAGACAGGCTCAAACAGCCATAAATGCAGGTGCTTCCGTAATTGTGTCCCCTATTTTTCAAATGAATTTGGTTAGAATTTGTCAATCAAATAAAAGACCTCTTATAATGACTGCAACTACACCAAATGAGGCATACTCAGCTTGGAAAGCAAGAACGCCTTTAATAAAAATATATCCTACAAAACCAATGGGCGGTGCAATGTATATTGAAGATATGCTTAGACCCATGCCATTTTTAAATGTTGTTGCAACCGGAAATATTGATATTGAAGATATTCCTGATTATTTAAAAGCAGGTGCAAAAGCCATAGGTATTGGACGTTCTTTATACAAAAATGCAAATGCCGAAGAAATAGAAAGACGTGCAAAACGCATGCTGGAAATAGTTCAAAACTATAACAAAAATTAAGAATCACAATTAATAAAAATCGGGATTGTTTTAAACCCTTTTTTTATTAAAATAAAACCCCCTTTTAAAAGGGGGTTTATTTTTAATATTTTAAGATGATTAATTATTTCTTTTTAATTGGTTTTCCGTTTTTATCAAGTTCAAATTCTTCTTCGGTCTGAGTTACCGGTTCCTGATTTGCTGCATTTGCTTCTTCTGCTTGTTGTGCTTCTTCTTTCGCTTTTACTTCTTGGAATTTATCATCATATCTTCTTGCAGTTGCATCGGCAATACTTTCTTCTTTATTTCTCAAAGCTTTCATACTTTCAGAAGCGTCAATACCAATTGTTTGCCAAGCTGATTCCCATTTTGTATGCAATCCGTTAATACTTGCTTCAAGTTCCTCAAATTGGTCTCCGAAACTTTCTGTTGTATAACCGGTTTTAATAGCTTCAGTTCCTTTTTGAGAACCATTCATAGTTACGTCCGTATCAGAAAATTTATAATTTTCATTTAACCAAGCCATAGAATCTAATGTATTATATCCTTCTATTGCTTCGTCACCTTTTCCGATACCATCTAAGTCAATTTGATATGTTCCTAATAACGTTACATCTTTGTTAACGTCTTTATTAACTTCATTATAAGAATCTAACGAAATAACTGCATCTTCAAGATTGGCATTGGCAAATACATCTGCAATATTTTGAACCTCTTGAGTGCCATCTTCATTTGTTACAACCATTTTCAGATTTTCAGCACCTTGAAGTTCAGCTTTAGTAATCTTTCCGTCACCATCCGTATCAAGATTAGCCATCGCTGCCCAACCGTCTTCTGCACCTAAGAATTCTTTTGCATTAGATAAATTACCGTCATTATCAGCATCTACAAAGAAATCGTACTTTTTACCGTTAGCTTCAAAACCTATAGGATCACATCTGTTACAGTCTTCATCTGCACAATCTTCTGCTTCTTTAATTAATTGTTCCGTTCTTGTTGCAATATCCGTCGATAATTTTTCATTATTTTTAGTTAAAAGATTATTTTGATTTACTAAATCATCATTTTCACTCATTAAACCTTGGATATTTCTCAACATTCCATCAAGCTTGCCCAATCTTGATTCAGCATCCAACATATTGCCAATAACGGAAGATAATTTAGAATCAGCTTCGCCGGCAGATGCATCAAGATCCGATTTTAATGCGGCACGGAACTGGTCGTAAGTCATATCACCATTAGCTGCTGTAAATGCCGCAATATTACTTGATACTATGCTTGCAGCATTTGCTTTTTGTTCTTCTTGAATTTCTTCACTTTCTTTTATTGCATTTTCAATGTCTTTAGTAACTTCTTCTTTAAGTTGTTCCATTTCGGCTTTTATTTTGTCAATTCTTGCTGTATTTGCTTCAATTGCAAAATTGTTCGACATTATTTGAAGATTGTTTGCATCAAGCTTCGCTTGCATTTCTTTCAGTTCCGGATCATTTTTAACGGATTCTATACCGCCGCTTGCTTGTGCCATAAGTTTTGTAAATTCATCATAAATCTTTTTGGCTTCATCGCCATGACCATAGGGACAAGTATAACCGCCATTGCCATTTCCTTTTATACCGCTGCCATCAAAAACTTGTCCGATAATATCTGCTACTTCTGATTTTGAAAGACCGGAAGCAAATAAATCTGCTATTAATCCTGCATCCATTGCTTTTTGTAAATCGGCAAGGTTTTTATTTCCGGTTCCGTAAGAATCTCCGGATATAGCTTTTCCGCCATAATTTTTCTTTAATTCGGTAACAATTGCATCTTTAGACATGTTAGAATATTTACCTTCACCGGCTTTTGTCTCGCCAATATCTTCTGCATCCTTTATGTCGATTTCTTTTGCAATTACATCTGTATCAAGTCCTACTTGTTTTAATGCTGCTAATTCTTCTTTAGTAAGAACTCCGTCCTGAGTTGCATCATCAATAGCTTTTGTTTGAGCAGAAGTTAGATTCTGCGTTGCAAAAAGGTTTTTTACCTGAGTATTAAACGATACATTATTCGCCATAAAACATGCCTTCTTTCTTTTTATATACTTATATACAATATATATATTGTATATAAAAAGAAAAACTTTAGCATTTTTGTTTAAAAAAATACTAATTTACACAAAATGTTACAATTTATAAATATTTTAATGCTGCTTCTTTCATTACATTAAAATCGGGATGTTTTCCCGTAAATATTTTAAAAGCCTTTTGAGCCTGATACACAAGCATATCAAGTCCGCCGACAGTTGTAAGTCCTAATTCTTCAGCTGTTTTTATAAATACGGTTTTTGTCGGATTATACACCAAATCATATGCGACTGCTGATTTATCAGCTTTTTCTAACATTGAAGCTGCAATTGGCATTTTGGTAACATTTTCGCCTATTGTTCCTTGAGGTGTTGCATTTACTATAATGGAATATTCTGACATATCCTGCACAGATTGTATTATGTTGCAATTTGTATTTTTAAATTTATTTGTCATTAATTCATGTAATGGTATAGCTTTTTCGGGATTTCTAACCATAAAATCTATATTACTGACTTTCATCATAATTAAAGCAACGGCTACTGCTCTTGCCGCTCCACCATTACCCAAAACAAGTGCTTTTTTCCCGATTAGTTCGTCTTTTTTTTCTTGAAGAATAGCTTCCGAAAATCCGTAAATATCAGTATTATATCCGAACATTGCCCCGTCGGGCTTGATTTTGACGCAATTGGTACATCCTGCATAATCAACCAACATATCCCATAGTTGTAAATATTGCTTTACTTGCACTTTATATGGAATTGTAATATTAAAACCCAAATATCCTTCTTTTTTCAGCATTTCAACAGTTGTTTGCAACTTTTCAGGAGCAACATCAAATAATTCATATTTACCTTCTAAACCAACCGATTTATAAGCAGCCGAATGAATTACTTCTGAAAGTGAATGCCCGAGAGGGTGTCCTATTAATGCAGTTTTAATCATTTTTTATTTCCTTTACATAAGAACATTCTTTGTTTGAGCAAAGATGTTTTTCTGATTTTTTAGTGACTTTCTTAACCAAAATAGAGCCGCATTCCGGACATTTCTCATTAATTGGCTCATCCCAAGAAACAAAATCACAATTAGGATATTTATTACATCCGTAAAATATCCTGCCGCGTTTTGATTTTTTTACAACAATTTCTCCGCCACACTTAGGACATTTTACCCCAATTGTTTTTTGTATACTTTTTCTGTTCTTACAAGCGGTACATTCAACGTATGGTCCGTATGGTCCGACTTTGCTCACCATGTCACCGCCGCATTTTTCACATTTTTCATCAACAGGTTTTTCCTGCGGCTGTGTTACATCTGCATTCAAGGGCATCATCGTTTTACATTCGGGATAACCGGAACAACCTAAAAATTGCGTACCCCAACGACTTGTCCTTACGACAAGCGGCTTTCCGCAATTTGGGCATGTTTTTCCCGAATCTATAACGATTTTTTCCATATTTTCTCTTGCAGAATTTACAACCTTAACAAACGGTTCATAAAATTCTTTAAGAACTTCATTCCATACAAGTTTATCTTCTGCAATTTCATCCAATTTTGATTCCATTGAAGCAGTAAAATCATAATCAACAATATCCTTAAAATGTTTTACAAGCTGTTCGGATACTGTCATACCTAAAATTGTCGGTTTTAAAGCTTTTTCAAGTTTTTCTACATAGCCTTTCGTCTGGATTTTTGAAATAATCGGTGCGTATGTACTCGGACGACCTATTCCGTACTCTTCTAATGCTTTAACAAGACTTGCTTCACTGTATCTCGGAGGAGGCTGTGTAAAATGCTGCTTTGGATTAACTTTCTTTAATGTTTGCACTTCTCCCTGCTTGAACTCGGG
>JBJEGL010000221.1:0-7317 GCA_051875035.1 Candidatus Gastranaerophilaceae bacterium
TTATATAAAATTTTGTTAGAAGTTATTACTAAAAATTAAATTCTTCTGTGCAAGCACCTTAAATAATAATAAAAAGGAGAAATAATGACAGATATATTATCCCGAGGAAATATTCTTTTTATTATCTTGATTTTCATCAAAATGATTATTAAGAGTGTAACGGCACCGATAACTATTTGGTGAAATTTATACAAGTTTGCGTAATCTGCTGTATAAAATCCTATAAGTTTTTCTTGCATTTTCTTTTTGAATTAATATAATAAAACTTACTTTATTGTGTTGTTTATAGTTATTTAAGAAAAAGGTGAAAATTATGCAAAAGCTTGAAAAACAATTTCACATTCATTGTGTTGAAGGTGATGTAGGTCGTTATGTTCTTCTTCCTGGAGACCCCGGCAGATGCGAATCTATTGCAAAACTTTTTGACAATCCTCATCATGTTGCTCAAAACAGAGAATACAATATTTATACAGGTACACTGTTGGGTGAAAAAGTCAGTGTATGTTCAACAGGTATAGGCGGTCCTTCCGCATCAATTGCTATGGAAGAACTTCATAATATCGGTGCAGATACGTTTATTCGTGTAGGTACATGCGGCGGTATTGATTTAGATGTCCAGTCAGGTGATATCGTTGTTGCAACAGGTGCTATCAGATTTGAACATACCTCAATTGAATATGCTCCGATTGAATATCCGGCGGTTGCAAATATTGATATTACGATTGCATTACGTCAAGCAGCACTCGCTATGGGTAAAACAACTCATACCGGCGTTGTTCAATGTAAAGATGCTTTCTACGGACAGCATAGTCCTGCAAAAATGCCTGTTTCTTATGAACTTCTCCAAAAATGGGAAGCTTGGAAACGCTTAGGTGTTAAGGCTTCTGAAATGGAATCGGCAGCGTTATTCGTAGTTGCTGATGCATTGAAATGCAGATGCGGTTCTTGTTTCCACGTAATTTGGAATCAGGAAAGAGAAGCTGCTGGCTTAGACCAAAAAATGAGCGAAGATACTTCAGCAGCAGTAAAAGTCGGTGTTGAAGCATTGAAACTTATCATTGCACAAGACAAAGCCGCAAAATAGAAATAAAAAACAAGAATAAAAATACTATTTCAAAAGAGGGTTTAACGTTAAATCCTCTTTTTTATTTGGCGTATTTTTGGTGACAAAAACGAAATTATCAAATGTGATTTTGAATAAAAAAGTTAAATTGACGTTCCTTTTTGCACCTTACATACTACATACTATAAACTATCTTTACAAATGCTTTAATTAAAAATTTTTTAGATGTTTTAAAGAATTTAAAAATAAAAAAATATATTATTATTACAATACATAAAGATATCAATTGATTTTTATTTTTTGTATACAGTGTAATCGTCTGCCAGAATAAGGACATTATTTAAATAATTAAACTTTAGAATTAAGAAATATATAACCATTCTGTTATATCATGTTCTTTTGATGTTTCCCACTTCAAGCTTTCTCGTATTGGTCCGCAATATTTACAAAAGGGAAACGGTTTCTCAAAAAAATTAAAAATATCATTTACACTTTTAGCTTTATATATATCTATATAGTCATCTTGTGTAGGAACTAATGAAGTACCGAATTTTTTATTAAAATGACGCATATATGCAGCAAAAGCACATTGATAAATTTTTCCATTTTGAAGACCTGCACACCTGCACTTCATATTGCAATTTTTCCATCTGCTAACAGGTTCAATTTTTCCGTCTAAATTTATATTTGATTTGTAAAATTCTTCTATAGGACGTAATTTTTCTTTATTAAGCAATAATTCTACCCCATATTTTTGGGACTTTTCAAACACCTTATCCCAATCAATATTAATAGGATATATAGAAGGATTTAATAATACAGAGTTATTATGCATATTCTCCCAAAATGAACTTTTCATGGAATTTAGTAATACGCCATTTGTAATAAGCATAAGAAAAGTACATTCCGGATCCGGAAAATATTTTCTTACTAAATCAAAAAAATCGCAAATTAAAGGATGAAGTAGAGGCTCACCACCCATAAGCTTAAATCCTTCTATTTTTCCGTTTGTTATTTTTTTTAATCTTATTAAATCTTTTTCAAATTTATCTATGTCTAAATATTCCGGTTCTGCAATATTGGAGAAATGTCCACAATACTTACAGCTTAAATTGCAATGCTCTACCAAATGAATATCAAGGGCCGGAACTATATTTGTTTTTTTGAAATCTTCAATAGATATTGGATTGGAGTCGATACCCCCCGTCAATATTAATTTGCTATAAATACATCCTGCTATAGCAAAACCACAACCGGCTTTTCTTCTATTCATTCTTTGATTATATCATAATTTGAGTCAAAAACAAGAATATTGAACATATTAATACAACCCGATTCAAGACGAAACATTTGATTCAAATATATTCTTTGCCCTCAAAATGTTAATGGACTTAGAATGGTAAAGTATTTATTATTTTAAATTTTTACTTCTTTAATTGTCTTCTTATGATTTTCTATTATCCATTTTTAATTTATTTAATAATAGCTTTTATTATTTACCAAATGTATACCTAAATCCAAAAGAAAGTAAAACACCGTTTCTTCCGCCATTTCTAACCATGGTTTGGAAAAAGCCGGTCAGTTTATCTCCCCATGTTTTTTGAACACCGACACCGTATTGAATATATGGTCTTACACTCATTTGCGGTAAATCAACATTATAAGCCTTAAATCTTGTATCATCAATAATATTCCATACCATTTGAGCTCCTGCGTATGGCTGCCATCCGTTTTTTAAATTTCCGATAAACTTTAATCCGGGAACCAGTTGTATTGCATGTAAAGGCTCAGAATCAATTCTTACTCCGGCTGAATTTGTATAATCAAAAGTATTAACAAAAGAATACGACATTAACCAACTTGGCTGAATAATGAATTTTCCTTCTTTTAGCTCAAAATTATATCCTGTTTTTGATGCAATACCTGTTGAAAGCATATTAAAATCATCTTGTCCGTACATTGTATTTGCTTCAGCATTAGAAGCCCCTACATTAGCAGTTAAACCAGTAAAGAAATTACCTTTATAAAAAATTCCTGTTACTCCCAAATGACCGCCGTTTTGATATATTCCAACACTGTTATAAGTTTGATGTGAGCCGTTATATCCTGCATATCCCGTATAAACAGCTTCCCATCCTCTTTTTAATTCAATTAAATCAGAATCAACTCCCAAAAATGAACCATATCCAACATTATTTATATTTGGTCCATGTTTTAATCCCGCCTTTTCAAAAGTTGCATACGGTCTAAACCAAAATCCTTTGTTTTCTTCCGGTAACTGATTAGGCAAAAATGTTCCTAAATTAGTGCTATCGTTTAGGGCAGCAATTTTATTCCTAAATTTCATTGCTGTACGTTCTTTTTGTGTCATCAGCATATTCATATCCATATTTGCAAAAGCTATATCATAGCTGTTTATTTGAGTAAGATATGTACCAACTTGTGCCCCGACAGAACTTGCCAAAATTGCCGGGTTAAAATCTCTGTAGCTACCGGTATCAGATTTTTTCATAACAAATTGTTCTTTTAATCCGTTACTTTCATATCCAAAATTGTATTTATAAATTGGAGAAAGAATCTGTTTATTAACCGAAGAAGTTACGTGTCCTGAAAAATTTTGGTTATTTAACTCTTCATCTACAAACTTAAAGGTAAATTTATCCTGTGTAATCGCAATATTTGAATTCATAATATTAACATCCGCAATATTAATATTATTTCCATTGGTTATTAGATTGTCAGAATTTATAAATTTAAATCTGTCAATTGTTTGAGTCATTAAATCAATATCAACACTTATATTTGCATTTGAATTTAATTCCATCCTTGCTAATGCAATATCATTAACGGAATTATTCATTGTATTAATACTGCCATTGTCTAAGACTAAACTGTTTGAACCGTTTGAAGATAAATACTTGTCTTGATAAACATTTAAACATCCTCTTTGAATATTATTGCCAATATTTACAATACCGTTTACAGAATTCATAGGGGCATTTAATGTAAAATTATCAGTAATATTTATATTCCCATGGTTTATAATTTTTGCATCTTCATTTAAAGAGCTGATTATTGCATTGTTTGAGGCGTTATATGTTCCTTTTACATAAAATTTATCTCGAATTGTATATTGAGCAGAACCGCTTAAAATTGCCCCATTATCAATTTGTACACTATTAACCTTAGCTGTTGCATTATTATAGTCAAGTTTTCCGCCTTTAACATTTAGGTTTACAGTATTGTTTTCCGTATCAGTTGAAAGATACTTAAATTGGTTTTCACCATTTATATTTCCGTCATATTTCCCGTTGAAATAGTTATCTGCAATACCATATTGGTCAACTCCAAAATTTATATTTGTCATTTTATCGTCAATTGCTTGAACCGATGCATTAACTCCACCCATTACCGAATTCCAATCAGAGATTATATCACCTTTTATATTTGCTCCCTGCATAATATTAATATTTTCAACGTATGCATTCTCTGAAATATATATAGCTGCTTTTTGTCCAATTATATCTCCGGCAATGTTTAAATCTTTGACTAATGCACCATTTAAATCATCAGGTAACGGCATGTCATCATGCATACCAGAAGAATAATTTATGTAAGAACCTTTATCATCATTATATCCTCCCATAATATTTTTGCCGAAATCAAAATTCAATGCAATTCCGTTTTCTCCGCTTGCATCAATCGTTGCTCCGTTATTAATATTAATTATGTGATTTTTACCCCACATCGTTGATAAACCTATACTGTTACGTCCTGTTGTTTCAATTTTGTAACCGTTATCTAACGTATAAGTATTTTCGACACCGTCAATTCTTACACCTATTGTAGCAAGTCCTTTTGAAGATATATTTGCATGCTGGGTTATGTTATTGTTATCGCCGTATATATGTAAACCGATACCATTAGTTATATTACTTGGAACATTTGTATATAACTGATGTTCGCTATTCCATTGTGAATATCCGATTCCATCATTGTTATATCCTGTCCAAACATCAGTTATATTATCAAGATAATATGATTTTCCGAAATATTCTTTTGGTTGAATTTTTGTATAGCCGATGTCTTGCAAAGTAGCCAGTTCGGCTTCCATTAAAATACCCCAGTTTTGATAATCTTGATGAGACATATAGCTATTACGAAGTTCTATATGTGAAAGCTCAGGAAAATCTTCTTCTAAACCATTGATTGGTAAACCGTTAACCCTGTTCTTATTCAAATAAAAATCCGCATAATTTTGTAATCCGCCTGCCGCTGCAATTTTATTTTGACAATATGAAATAACCTCTGACTCACTTAGTCCAGCCACTTCATTATCTTGAACACCGGCTAAAATTTTCATTGTTTCGGGACCGACAAAATATGGAGAATTATTAAAAATATCAAAATCAGCGGTTTCATATTCGGTATTTTGAATTTTCATATACGGAGCAGCAGCAACTTCATTTACCCCGTCATAAACTCTTAAATATTTATCCCAGATAGTCAAATTTTGTGATGCATTCTTAGTAAAATAGTAAGAAGATGTTTCGTCCGTTTGAGAAGTTCCCGACGCTAAGCCCAATGAGTGATAGATTTCGTGTTCCATTGTACTGTATAAATCAGGAAGTAATGATTTAAATATCGGATATTGCTCAGCATATTGTTCCCAACCTAAATGATCTTCAATTAAACCCATTCCGACATCAATTAAACCTGCTGTCGGAAGTATGCTATCAGTATTTGAAAAATAATTCAGGTTATTGAGAATAGCATTAACTTTTGTTTTACGAAAATTTTCACCAGCTATATCAACGTATTCACTCATTGCTGCAGCATTTATATCATTGGAAGGTATTACAGTATATTTTACAGGAGTATTTGGGGTGATATGCAAAACTTTTGTCCAAGTTTCACCGGCAGAAAACAAAGCATATTTTTCATTATCGGTTAAATTTCTAACAGCTCGCAGCACCTCACCTTCTACCTCTAAACTGCCGTCAGAATGCGACCATATATTAAATTGAAAAGCAGGATTATCTTGAGGAATAATATAACTTTCCATAGCATTAACACTATTTACGGATATTAATACCGCAATAAATGCGAATGTAAAATATTTTTTTAATCTTTTCATCTTCAATAACTTTCTTTCTGCTTTCAGTTTATTCACTAATCGGCATTAGTAGGTATATTTTGAAGGCTTTTCAGGGATTGCAGTAACAAAACAAACTATATCGTATATACCATTTTTTTTCAATATTTCTATTATTTCTTTTA
This sequence comes from Candidatus Gastranaerophilaceae bacterium, assembly GCA_051875035.1. GTDB lineage: Bacteria > Cyanobacteriota > Vampirovibrionia > Gastranaerophilales > Gastranaerophilaceae > RUG841. The sequence goes on from JBJEGL010000221.1 coordinate 6,344, forward strand.
ATGTTGTTCCTGTTGTAGATATGTCGTCAACAAGCATAATCGGTTCTTGTAAATTTTTCTCTTTTAATGAAAATGCATCTCTCAAGTTTTTCTCTCTTTCTGTTTTGGAAAGTTTATATTGAGGTGCAGTTTCTCTGTTTCTAATTACCGCTGTTGTATTACATTCAAATCCTGTTAATTCACAAAATTTTTTGCAAACTAAATCCATATGATTATATTTTCTTTTTCTCGCTTTAGAAAAAAACATTGGCACAGGTATTACGGTATATTTTGTAGTTGTGTCAATATTTTGCCAAAAATCAGCCATTAACCGTGCCTGAAAGTCTGCCAACTCTTTTTTATCGTGATATTTTACCGCTCTTATTAACTTTTGTGTAACATCCTTGTAATATGTTACTGAAAAAACTTTTATTCCTCTTAAAATAAAGACCGGTTTAAAAGGCAGAAAATCTACTGAATTTAAACATTTTGAACAAAAAATAGTATTTTCATAAGATTTGCCGCAAAAATAACATTTTCTCTCATATATAAAATCAAGTAGTATTTTAAAAATATTTATCATAAAATAATTATATAATATTAGGGAGAAAAGTTAAGTGAATATTATCATAATGATTTTGTTAATAAGTTTTTTGGTTATGGTTCATGAATTTGGGCATTTTTTAGCTGCGAAAGCTTTTAAAATCAGAGTTGATAAATTTGGCTTCGGTCTCCCTGTAGGTCCGACTCTTTACAGAAAACAAATCGGAGAAACGGAATTTTTAGTTCATGCCTGTTTATTAGGAGGTTATGTTGCTTTTCCTGATGATGACAAAGATTCAGGAATTTCAAAAGATTCTCCCGAAAGATTTGCAAACAAACCTGTATATCAAAGAATGATTGTTATTGTTGCAGGTGTCTTTGCAAATTTTGTTACTGCAATAATTCTTGTCATGCTTGCTGCAGGCATATGGCATAAACTTCCTGCGGGCATG
>JBJEGL010000222.1:0-1954 GCA_051875035.1 Candidatus Gastranaerophilaceae bacterium
GGATATTTTCAAGTTTTAGGAGAAGACGGAATTCGTCTTACACGTGACGGAAGATTTCATTACGATAAGGACGGAAATCTTTTGACCCTGCAAAATGAAAAAGTTATGGCAAATGACGGAACACCAATTGTGTTACCTTGTCTTCCGGACACACCTGATGAAGTTTCAATTGACTTATCGGGAAATATTAAAGTCGTTGACAGAGCACACAATAAAATAACGAAAGCAGGTACAATTTCCGTAGTTAGTGCGGAAGGTGTTACTGTTGTTGATCCCGGTGTAAGACAAGGCTATACGGAAGATTCAAATGTTATTTTGAGTGAAGAATTTTTGAAAGCTTATCCTGTCAGAAAAACATTTGATGCTAACAGACAAATGTTCCAGCATTGTTACAACTTAACATCAACTGCTGTTCAAAGATTAAGTCAAATGTAGAGGTAAAAAATGGTAACTTTTCAAGGTTTAATCAGAAAAAATATCGTTAATGCAAATGTCCAGTTTGAAAAACTTGGATATATTACAAATAACGTATCAAATCAAAACACAACGGCATATAAATCAACAAGTTTTGAACAAATATTGAATGAAGACGGTTATCTCGACGGTGTGTTAAGACATGACAGCAGACCCGCTCAATTGCTTATTACAGATGACAAATTTGATATGGCAATCAGAGGACAAGGCTATTTCCCCGTAACTTCTGAAAACGGCGATGTCAAATATACACGTGACGGAAAGATGAAACAAAACAAAGAAGGTTATCTGATAACAACTGATGGATATTTGATTGGAGACGGAATAAAGCTTCCTATTAATTACAGCGATTTTTGGATAAAATCAAATGGCGATGTAATGGTAACAAATAAATACGGCGAAAAACCCTATAAAGTCGGAACAATTCCTATTGTAAACTTTCAAAATCCGGATGCATTAAAAGCAGTTGACGGTAATAAACTTATTCCGACTTACGAATCGGGAGAACCTGTTTTAATAACAAACCATGATAAAATTGCTCATCAACACCTTGAAACATCAAACGTTAATTTATTCTCTGATGTCAATAAAGTTATGAGATTGAATGCTTCAATGCTTTCAAGTTTCCAACTTATGAAAGCAATCAACGATATGTATGATAAAACAATAAGACTTCAGGGGTAAAATAGAATAAAGGGATAATCATGTTTACACCAAACAACTCAATTGACAAATGTAATTTAATGTTAGATTTGGTTTCTCATCGCCAAAGAGCTTTGGCAGGAAACATATCTAACATGGATACACCAGGATATGTAAGAAAAGATATTGAATTTTCTCAATATCTCGGAAGTATGAATAGTCCTCTTGAAACGGAATTATCCGAAAAACTCGGGCCTTCTGCAATAATACAGGATTCACAAGGAAAAGTGGATGCAGTTCATGAATTAACAGAAATGCATAAGAACTCAATTATATACAGAACGGCAATTAAAAGAGTAAATTCCGCATTGTCGGCATTAAAAACAGTAATTAACGTAGGATCATAATTATGACATTATTAGGAGCATTTTCAATAGGGGAAAAAGCAGTAGGTGTTCACGGAACAAGAATGAACATCATTGCAAAAAACATTGCTAACTTAGATACACCAAACTATGTAAGAAAGATACCTGTACTAAATTCAACAGACAATGTTTCTTTCGCAGGTCTTTTGACGACAATGAAGGATGATATGTTTGGCTCTGCTACGGTGCCTTTTGTTTCTGGCGGAGTATCATTATCCGGAGTAGTTGAAGACCCGACGCTCGGAGAAAGAATGTATCGCCCCGGTCACCCGGACGCGGATGCAAACGGTTATATAAGAAATTCAAATGTAAGTCCGATGGTAGAATTCGGGGATGCCGCAATGGCACAAAAGGCTTATGAATCATCTCTTGCTGTTATGAAAATAACAAAAGAAATGGTTGATAAAGCTGTT
>JBJEGL010000223.1:0-1950 GCA_051875035.1 Candidatus Gastranaerophilaceae bacterium
CGTTAACGGTGATGAAATGCCGAACCGAATATCTACCAATAAAGGTGATATTGGTGATACCTTTCCGATTGTTATGATGAAAAACAGATTTATACCCGGACACCCATCTGATGCTGATATTACACGAGTTTCTCAAGAAATTTTCTTTGCTGAAGATGAGAAAGAAGGTATAAATTCTTCCGGTGGTTCTACTTCAACAGAATAATTTTTCAAGTTAATATAATATTTTAAACGATATCATACATAAATATTTATGTATGATATTTTATAATTTGAATATTGTAAAATAAATTCCTACTGCTATCACTAATAATTGTATTGCTGCAAAAATATTAAGTCTTTTGTATGTCGTATAATAACCTATTATAAAAGGGGAAATGCCACAAACTAACAGAATGCTTTTTATATGAATTTCTGTATTTGTAAAACAGAATATACAAACACAAAAAATGGAATACAGTGTCATTAATATTGCACCAATTGTAACACTTTTTTCCCTTACAAATCTGTTTGGATGTTTATAAAGATAAGTTGTCCCGCTTAAAAGCGAACAAAAAAGCATTATACTTATTGTGACAAATAGTGTTTTCATACTGCTAAAATCTCCTTGTTTAAAGAAGAAAGGCTATTTAAAAATTCCAATGATTGTTTAAATACAAATTCTTTTTCGTTATCGTACAGGACCATATGATAACTGTCTTCAAGTATAATTAATTTTTTATTTGTCGATGAAATATTTTTATATACCTCATTTGCACTTTTAGAGCTTGTTAAGTCATCTTCTTTTGAATGCACCAATAATACAGGAGATGTAATTTTTTCTAAATCATTTCTTACCATTTTCGATAGTTTAAGCAATTCGTGGAAAGCACACATAGGGTAGTTATCCATTCCTGCTTCGGTTTTAGTAATGATTTTTTTAATAGAAGCTCTTGTTCTTTGATTTTTAACCCCGTATGGTTCACATTCCGGATAAGTATAGTAATATCTGAAAATAGTCATAAGTCCAATCGGCATTAAAAACGAATACCAAGGAAGCCGCCAACCGTCTAAATACAGTGTTGTCGATAAAGAAACAATACCTTTTACTTTATTTCCGTATTTTTCCGCTAAGTATAAAGAGAGAACCGCACCTAAACAAAGTCCTGCTACATATACTTCTTCATATTGTTTGCAAAGATTTTCAAATTTTTCGGATACAAAATCCATCCATTCTTCACAAGTAACAGTATATATTTCAGATTGCAAATCACCATGTCCAGGTAAACATACACCATATACATCAAAATCATTATTAGACAAAAAAGTTCCGAATTTTTTCATTTCAAACGGGCTGCCTGTTAAACCATGCATTATCAGAACAGCCCTGTTTGTTTTATTTTCATTTATAAATTCAAAACCTGAAGACAAACTTACTTGCACCTCGTTAAAAGTACATCTAAAAGTTCTATTGCCATATTTATTTCATCTTTTGAAATATATAAATTAGGAACAAATGTAATTATATTTTTATAAAATCCGCCATTGTGCAGAATTATACCGCATTTTTTGCCTTGATAAGTCAAGTCACCTTTAAGACCTTCTGCAAGAACTTTGGCACATAAGTCTTTATTTGGAGAAATACCGTCTTCACATACAAGCTCTGCTCTGAGTGCAAGTCCCAAGCCTCCAACATCACCGATTTCTTTATGTTTTGATTTAAGATGCTGTAATCCCTCAAGGAAATATTTACCTTTTTCAGGAACAGTTTCATCAAAATTTTCTTCTTCAATCAAACTCATAACTTCATATCCTGCACGAGTACCAATCGGATTAGAGCAGAATGTTGAGTGTGCACTTCCCGGCGGGAATTGTTCCGGATTAACATATTTTTCTTTTGCCCAGAAGCCCGAAAGTGGGTTCATTCCGTTTGTTAATGATTTTGCAAAAGTTATAACATCAGGTGTAATA
>JBJEGL010000224.1:0-1945 GCA_051875035.1 Candidatus Gastranaerophilaceae bacterium
TGCAAGAGCAAGAACAGGAATACCGCATTCAAGATGAAAAAACAACATTACAAAAAAATGTTCAAACACAAAAAAATATTTCTAAACAAAAAAATAAAGATGAGGGTGTTTTTGTCGACGGAAAAGAAAAAAATAGTCCAAAATATACGGAAATGTTTACGTTAAAAGGTATTATACCTTAATATTGCGAAATGTTAGTTTGTTTTAAGAGCAGGTTTAGCCTGCTTTTTTGTTTATAATTACTATGTTTTGGATGAAATAAATAGTCCTATTATGTTAACAATTCTTTTAAATCTTCTTCGGGTGTTGTTATTGGTGAAATTTTGAATTTGTCGACAAGAATATTTAAAACATTTTGTGAAACAAAAGCAGGTAAACTTGGACCGAGTTTTATATTTGTGATTCCTAAAGAAAGCAATGTTAAAAGAATGCAAACCGCTTTTTGTTCATACCAGGAAAGTACTATTGATAAAGGTAAATCATTTATGCTGCAATTAAATATTTTTGTAAGTTCTGCTGCAACTTTAATTGCAGAATAAGCATCATTACATTGACCCATATCCAGTAAACGTGGAATTCCGTCAATATTCCCTAAATCTAAATCATTAAATCTGTATTTTCCGCATGCAAGAGTTAAAATAAGAGTATTTTGCGGTGTTTGCTTGACAAAATCAGTATAATAATTTCTTCCGGGTTTTGCACCATCGCAGCCGCCAACTAAAAAAATATGCTTTATTGTGCCGGATTTTACTGCTTTAACTATTTTATCCGCAACAGACAAAACGGTATGATGTCCGAATCCAACAGATAAAGTTTCACCACCGTTTATTCCGTACATTTTTTGTTCTTCTTTGTAACCTCCAAGTTCAAGTGATTTTTTAATTACAGGACTAAAATCTTTGTATCCGTTTGAATCTTTTTCAATATATTTACATTCCGGATAATGAACTACAGAAGTTGTAAAAATTCTGTCTTTGTAACTGTCTTTAACCGGCATTATACAATTTGTGGTAAATAGAATTGCTCCCGGAATATTGTCAAATTCCTTTTGTTGATTTTGCCAGGCAGTGCCAAAATTACCTTTTAGATGAAGATATTTTTTTAACTCAGGATAAGAATGTGCCGGCAGCATTTCTCCATGCGTATAAATATTTATTCCTTTACCTTCAGTTTGTTCTAAAAGCATTTTTAAATCTCTTAAATCGTGTCCTGTTATAATTATAAAGGGTTTAGCCTCAATATTTTTTGTAACAGATACAGGTACAGGATTACCAAAGGATTCCGTATTTGCTTTATCAAGCATTTCCATACATTTTAAGTTAACTTGCCCGGTTTTGAAAACAAGCTCGGTTAACTCTTTTATTGATAATTCTTTTTTTAATGCTGATAATCCTTCATAAAAGAAGTTATCAACCTCGTCATTTTTATATCCTAATATACGAGCATGATGAGCATAAGCCGCCATACCCTTTAATCCGAAAAGAATTAAAGATTTTAAACTTCTTATATCTTCGTTTTCATGCCAAAGGATATTCATATCAAAATTAGGATTATTAATCATAGATTGTAATGAATTATTATCAAAATTAGTATTCGTAATTGTTGCGAAAAGTCCTTCTATGATTTCTTTAGTGGTTTCATCATTTGGGGTAGTTTTAGACAGTTCAATTAATGAACTGATAACTTTATCTTGTAAATTTGCTGTATCTTCTTTTTTACCGCATACACCCGATATGGTGCAGCCTTCTCCTTTAGCTGTTTGTTCACATTGAAAACAAAACATAGACATAATAATTTCTCCTTATTGTTATGTATTATTTTGGAGAATTTAGTCATTTATTACATTCTACTGCTAAATAAGACAATTAACTTATAATAAAAAGTATAAATATATAATCTAACGGATAAATTTAAAATATGGAATTGGGGTATAATTCGGTTGTCG
>JBJEGL010000225.1:0-6790 GCA_051875035.1 Candidatus Gastranaerophilaceae bacterium
AATCGAGGAGATGAGATGTCTGTTATCGGGGTAGCAAGAGAACTTGCTGCAATTTATAAGAAAGATTTAAAACTTACTTATGCAACAATAGATGAAAACCTCACAAATCCAAATTTTGAGGTCGAAATAAAAAATCCTGAAACGTGCAGCTATTATTCAGCAGCAATTCTTGAAGATTTAAAAATAAAACCGTCACCTGACTGGATGAAAAGAAGACTTGAAGCATGCGGTATTCGTTCAATAAACAATATTGTCGATGTAACCAATTATGTTTTACTTGAATATGGTCAACCTTTGCACTCTTTTGATAAAGATAAACTTAACGGCTATCTTTGCGTAAGACGTGCGGAAGAAGGAGAAACAATAACAACACTTGATGAAATAGAAAGAAAATGTACAACAGATACTGTTTTTGTTGCAACAAAAACAGCTCCTGTTTGTGTTGGAGGAGTATTCGGCGGAAATAACAGCGGAATAGATGACAATTCAAAAAATATTGTACTTGAAGCGGCATATTTTACTCCCGTTTGTAACAGAAAAAGTGCAAGAAGTATAGGATACAGAAGTGAAGCCAGTGCAAGGTTTGAAAGAGGAGTAGACATTGATAAAGTTAAACCCGCTTTATTCAGAGCAATTCAACTGCTTCAAGAACACGCAGATGCTAAATTAATAGGCATTGCGGAAACAGGAAATAATAAAATGCCTGAACTGGATGTGGAATTAAGATTTTCTCAAATCGAAAAAGTTATGGGAACACCGATTTCTGCGGAAGAAGCAATTGAAATTCTTAACAGATTAGGTTTTGAACTTAAATCAAAGAATGACGAAAAAGCAATATTCATAATACCCGGTGCAAGACGTACAGATGTTTACAGAGAAATTGACCTTATCGAAGAAGTTTCAAGAATATACGGTTACGATAAAGTTGAAGCATCATTGCCCAAAAAGACTCTTGCTTGTGAAATTCCGTACGAAGCAAAAGTTAAAAAACAAATAGAACAGTTATTTCTCGGCAGCGGATTTTATGAAGCAATGTCCTCATCATTAATTGGTGAACCTTTGTTAAAGAAATTCGGTCTGTCTTATAATAAAGAACAAGCTGTAAAAGTTAAAAATGCTCAATCGGAGGATGCAGCAATGTTAAGACAAACATTGATTGCAAGTTTATTGGATGCATTTAAAAATAATTTTGACAACGGCAACAAGGATTTACGATTATTTGAAATCGGAAAAATATACTTTGCAACGGAAGCAGCAACCGAGAAAGATAGCGGAGTTCAAGAAAAACTTACCTTATCGGGTATTTTGACAGGTGAAGTAAATCAAGGTGTATGGAAACAAAAAACCTGTGTTGATTTTTATACCTTGAAAGGTGTTTTGGACAATCTTTTTGAAATTTTAGGATTGAAAGAAAGAATAAAGCTTACACCTTGCGAAAATATTTCATATCTTCATCCCGGAAGAAGTGCTATTGTATCACTTTTAGCAAAAGGAAATCCTGAAATAGGTGTTTTTGGTGAAGTACATCCGATTTTGACGGAAAAATTGAAATCTAATCAAAAAATATATGTTTTTGAACTTAATTTAGACACTATATTGAAAGAAGTTTCTCAAAATATTATAAAATGCAAAAAACTTCCTCAATTCCCTGAAATTCAGAGAGACATAGCTTTTGCAATAAATGAAGAAGAAACATACGAAAAAATCAGTTCGGTAATAAAAAAATCTGTCGATAAAAAGTTATTTAATAATCTTGAATTATTCGATATTTATAAAGGCGAACACATAGAAAAAGGCTTCAAGAGTATGGCTTTCCGAATTAAGCTTCAAGATGCGGAAGCAACTTTGACAGATGAAATAATTGACAATGAAATGAATAAGGTCAGAAATGGACTTCAAAAAGCATTTCCGCAGGTGATATTCAGATAATGAAGCTCTGTCTTTATCAAGGTACATTTAATCCTCCGCATCTTGGGCATTTACAGGTTGCGGAGTTTGTTATGAAGCAGTTAAATTTTGATAAAATACTGTTCATACCTGCTGCAAAACCGCCCCATAAAACTTTGCAAGAAGATAATTCTTTGCACAGATTGAATATGACAAAACTGCTTGTTAAAAATCATTCAAATTTTTTAGTTTCTGATATTGAATTTCAAAGACAAACTCCGTCTTATACGTTTGTTACAGTTCAAGAATTGTATAAAACTATGAATTTAAAAGAAAAACCGAGTTTTATAATTGGTGATGATGCATTTATTAAAATTGAAAGCTGGTATCATTCTGATGAGCTGAAAAATTTGGTAAATTTTGTTGTTTTGCCGAGAGATGAAGATTTTGATAAAAATATTTTCGACAAAATTGCTCAAAAAGGATATAATTATACGAGATTAAATATGCCGAAAATTCACATTTCTTCAACAGAAATAAGAAAAATGGCAGCTTCAAAATTATCTTTGAAAGACTATACAACACAAGAGGTTGAAAAATACATTTATGCAAACAATTTATACCAAAATGCCAATTAATGATATTCTTAAGGAATTAAAAAAAGACTTGAATGAAGAAAGATATTATCATTCAATCGGAACGGCAGAAATGGCACGAGAGCTTGCAAAAAAATTTGGTTGTGATGAAGAAAAAGCCTATATTGCCGGACTTTTACATGATTGTGCTAAATGTATGGATTTTGAACTTTCAAAAAAAATTGCAAAAGAACATACTCCTGATTTAGATGAAACCGAAAAAGATAATAAAAAAACAATTCATGCTCCGGTGAGTGCTTATATAGCGAAAGAAAAATACGGTATAACAGATGAAGAAATACTTTCCGCAATCAGATTACATACTATTGGCAAGTGCAATATGTCCGATTTTGAAAAAATTATTTTTATAGCGGATAAAATTGAACATCGTACAAGAGAAGAAGATTTTCGCAATAAAATAGAACCGTTTTTGCAAGGTGAAAAACCTCTTGATACGGCAATGCTTCGGTCATTTGAACTCACTATCGAAAGTCTTGTAAAAAGGGAACTACCTATTTGTTTTGTTACCATTTCTGTTTATAATGAAATGCTTGAAAAGATTAAAAAAGCCTAATTTTCTTGTTGTTCATCTTCCGGAAGTTTTTCTGTTTCAGAATGAATATCAACAGTTTGTCCGTTCTTTTTTGCTTCACGGAGTTCTTGCAATTTTGCTTTGTCAAGAACTTTCATTCTGATATGTCCGCCTGACTCATTGGTTAAAGTTTTCTTTATATCAACAGGATAAGAGTCATAAGTCTCAGGAAGTTCTCCGTTAACAATTCTTCCTTCAACGTGTTCAATATAAACCTGTGCATTTCTTTGAAATTCAGGATGAATTTTCATCCATTCCAAATAAGACATGCTGCTTCTTGGATTATTGCATCCCGCACATTCTGAAAGGAAATTTGATGCTTTGTTACTTCCTCCTAATGAATGCGGGTGCACATGTTCTGCCGTTGCCAGAGATGGAGCAAATAACCTTTGTGCTATTGATGTAGGTCCTTCATTTACGGCTTGTTCCATTATTTTTTGAACATTTTTATAATCTAACGGCAGAGTCATAAGAACATCTTCTATTTTATGATACTGCTCTTTATTCATTTGCGGCATAAACTGCTTCATAGACTCTGTTAAATCTGGTCTGTAAAATTCTTCGGGATTTTCTATACTATCAGCTTTTGCAAGTAAGAATGTTCCTACTTTAGAATTTTCTCCGAATTCTTCATCACAAATTATTGCTGCATTCATCAAAACATCCTGACAATAGTTAACAAAATTTTGAGGAAGGTTCTGTGCTGTTTTTTTTATTGCACCGCTTAAATTTAAATCAGTACCTTTTGCTTCATTGGCAGCCATAATTGCAATAGTACGCTCGTTACTCCTTAAAAACGGAGCTTCCTCATTTTTAATTCTTTGAGCAAGTTTATTTCCTTTTGCCATGTTTAATCTGTTAACATGTCTTTCTGTCGATTTTGTCGTAAGCATAATTTGTCCGCAGCAAGGGCAGGGAACATCTTCAAGCTTTTTTATCTTGAAGCCGGATGTTCCTCCAAAGTTAACTGATTGGCTGCCTATAAAATACGACTGAAATGCTTTTGAGGAAGATTTTAAATCGTCTTTTTGCGTATTATTCAGCTTTGTTTCTTTATTTTCTGGATTTTTTGTTACTTTGGAATTGTCCAAAATAGTTTGTTTTGTTGTATTAACAGATAAATTTATCATAAAACCCCTTACCAAGGTCTTATAACTCTCTTAAAAGTTTTTTTTTGCTTATTTTTTATATTTTATTAACTTATATTAAAAAATCGGCAAGTTGCCGATTTATTCAAAATATTTTTTTATTTGAGCTTCTGATTCAAATGTGACAACACCGGTTACTAATTGTTTATTACCTGTATTGTCTTTGACAACAACATCATAAAAACCGAAATCTCCTGAATTTCCATTGTTTTTGTAAGACTTTCTCAACTCAGTAAGATGAATAAATACAATGTCTGAATTTTTAAAGTCTTTTGATTTGTCTGAGAAGATTAACTTTCCGTTTTGAGCAATTTGGACAAGTCTTATGTTTGCTTTGGAAAGTTCTTCGCCTGTCAGTTTTTTATCTCCGTTAAAATCTATAGGCAATAATGAAGCAAAAACAGTGTTTGTAGTATCGTTGATGCCTAAAATATCGTTTCTGTCAAAGGTTTTGTCATTGTTATCTTTTATCATCATGTACCTGATACCGTTAATCTCAATTAGATAGGGATCATAATGTGCTCCCGTATAAGATACGGTCATTGGGTTTCCAATATTTCTAAGTGTTGAATTTGAATAAGATTGAGTTGCTGAAAAGAAATCGGACATTCCCGAACAAAAAGCATCCGCAGCAGAAGATGAACTCTTTGAAGGAACTTGTGTTCTAACAGGAGCTTGAACATCTGACGGATTTATTTGTAAAGTGTAATTTTGTGCATTTGCTGCCGTTGAAAGAATAAAAACTAAAACTGTTGATAAAAAAAATTTTTTCATTTTTGCCTCCTGTTGTTTTCACAACATAAAACGACAAAAATAAAAAAAAGTTCATTTTTATAAAAAAATAGAAAATAAAAAAGGAAGTATTTAAGTACTTCCTTTTAGATGTGTTTAATGAAAGAAATTTAATTAATAACCTTGTTGTTCAATCGTTTGGTTATATTCTTTAACGATATCTTGAACGGCTTGTTCAATTGTTCTTCCGTCAAGTTTCACAGAGAATGCAGCAGCATTTTTGTGTCCGCCGCCACCATATTTACGGGCAATTTCACTAACATCTGCGTGTAAACTTCTGACGCTGAAACTTGCTTGATCTTTCCAAGGGCTTACTTTAAAGCCTACTTCAACACCTTGAATTTCGGGCATGCTTCCTGCAACACCCTTGATGGCATCTTTTGCTTCTTGGAAATAACCTTCTTGTTTAGCAACTTTTTTCGCATCTGCAATTTCTTTATCTTCAATCATATAAGCGACTTTGCCGTTATCAGAATATTGAATTTTTGCTTCTGCTAAATTTTTAACTTTTAAAACTGACTTCGGAGTGTTTCCTAAAGCATTATTCTGCATTTCACGGTTATTTACACCATTTTCAATTAATTTTGCAGCATCGGTAAATGCAAGAATATTTTGAGAGAATTTAAGTCCGCCGGTATCAGTTAAAAGACCTGTGTATACAGCATTATTAAACGTATTTGATAATTCTTTAGGTTCAATACCGAGAGGTTCTGCAAATTGCATTAATAACTGTGTTGCAGCACCACAATTAGTATCAACTAAATTTAAATCCGCATAATTATTTGTAACAACTTGTTTACCGTCAACTTCTTCAGTAATATTAGGGTGATGGTCTATTTTTAAAGTATGTTCTGCTCTTTTGAAAATACCTTGAAAATAATCTTGAGCAATTAACTTAGGTTGTGAAGCATCAACAGAAACAGCTAAGTCATATTTTCCATGTCTTTCAGCCATTTTATCGGCAAACTGTTCTTCACCTCTGCCTCTTGTTTCAACAATATTAACACCTTTAAGATTTTCTTTAAGGTATTCGTATCTCTTTGGTAAAGGTCCAAAAATAAAACAATCTACATCTTTTCCGGTTGCTTGATGAAGCATTGATGCACAAGCAAAACACGAACCGATACTGTCACCATCCGGTGATTGGTGTCCGGAAACAGCAATTTTCTTGATATCAGGTGATTTAATAACATCTACCATTTGTTTAATAATTTCGGCATTTTCTTTTGATTCCGGCTTCCAACCGCCAAAAGAAACCTGTTTAACCATAGAACGATTAAATGCAGCCATTCTGTCCAAAGAACCTTGATTATAATTGGGTCTTTCTTGAATCATGGCTTTTTCGGGAGTTGTAGCAGCTTTATTTTCAGGTTTTTTTAAAGCTATTTTTCCCGCTATGTTTATGTTATTTATGTCCATACGTTCTCCTTTCATCAAACACGGTTAGTAAAAGCCTTGTGAATGATTTTTTTTGCGACTTTAAACTCAAAAACTTAATAATTATTTACAATTTAAAAATGAATAAAAATTTATGTTGATTTTGAATTTTATTGTTGATAATATTTAGATATATTTAGTTGGATGTAGTGCACAAGGTGAGTGGAACGAAACCGATTCCAATTAAAACCAAGCTGCGTGAACCTTACAAAAAAGACAATTGAATAATTTATCGGGATGTAGCGCACAAGGTGAGTGGAACGAAACCGATTCCAATTAAAACCAAGCTGCGTGAACCT
>JBJEGL010000225.1:6890-7246 GCA_051875035.1 Candidatus Gastranaerophilaceae bacterium
TACAAAAAAGACAATTGAATAATTTATCGGGATGTAGCGCAGCTTGGTAGCGCACCTGCTTTGGGAGCAGGGGGTCGCAGGTTCAAATCCTGTCGTCCCGATTTTTTGTTTTAATTGATTTTACTTGGTATTTGGTGTTTTGGATTTAAACCTGTGTCCATTTTGCATTTTGAAGAATATAACACTTTACTGAATTAAACACTAATTATATGAATTAAGAATATTCATTGCTGAAATTACATCTTTTTAATCACTCGTATAAGCACGAACATCAACTCATTTGAGGAATATTCGTATCATTTGAACACATAAGAAAAATAAAAAGGGGGATATTATTTAACGTCCAGTATGAGCTG
>JBJEGL010000226.1:0-1940 GCA_051875035.1 Candidatus Gastranaerophilaceae bacterium
TAACATTTCCGAAAAAGATACGGTCGTTGCAATTTCAGCAAGCGGAAATGCCGCTTATGTTGTTGAAATTTTAAAACTTGCTAAAAATACAGGCTGTAAAACTATTGCTGTTACTTCAAATATGAACGCATTAACAAAACAGTATGCCGATGTTTTTATTTGTACACAAACAGGTGCGGAAGCAATTTCCGGCTCAACAAGAATGAAGGCAGGAACCGCTCAAAAACTTGTGCTCAATATGCTTACCACTGCTTCCATGGTAAAAATCGGAAAAGTTTATAAAAATTATATGATTGATGTAAAACCGACAAATGAAAAATTGAAAAAACGTGCGGTTAAAATTACGGCACAAATTGCAAATGTTAATGAAGAAACAGCACAAAATGTACTTGAAAAAAATAATTACAAAATTAAGTCTGCTGTTTTAAATCTTAAATATGGTTTGGATTTTCAAAAAGCTGAACAATTATTAACAGAAAACAAAGGTATTTTGAGAAAAGTTTTTGAAAAATTGAATTAATCTAAATAAAAACTGTTCATTTTTTATATATTTATATTAAATATTAATTGCTTTAGACTATTGGCATAAATCATAATTCGGGTTATACTTGGCATTATGAAACGTATTGACTCAGTAAGAAATTTTTGTATAATCGCTCACATTGACCATGGTAAATCAACTTTGGCAGACAGACTCCTTGAAAAAACAGGAACAATAGCTAAAAGAGATATGCAAGACCAACTTTTAGATACCATGGACATTGAACGGGAACGCGGTATTACAATCAAGCTTAATGCAGCAAGAATGAAATATAAAGCTCAAGATGGCAATGAATATGAGCTTAATTTAATTGATACCCCGGGTCATGTTGACTTTTCTTATGAAGTTTCACGCTCTCTCGCTGCCTGCGAAGGTGCTTTGCTGATTGTTGACGCAACTCAGGGAATTGAAGCTCAAACCCTTGCAAATGTTTATCTTGCAATGGAACAAAATTTAGAAATAATTCCTGTAATAAATAAAATTGATTTGCCTTCAGCAGATGTTGAAGGCGTTCGTCAAGAAATTGAAGAAATACTTGGTATTGACGGTTCAATGGCAATTCCCGTAAGTGCAAAAGACGGAACAGGTGTGGAAGATGTTTTAGAAGCTGTTGTAAAATATGTACCGGCACCGGAAGATACTTCCAATAAACCCTTAAGAGCATTAATTTTTGACAGTGCATATGACCAATACCTTGGAACTGTGTGCTTCTTCAAAGTTGTTGACGGTTCAATTAAAAACGGCGATAAAATCAAATTTATGGCAAATAATAAAGAATTTGAAGTTGTAGAACTCGGATATCTAAATCCCAAAAGAGTTCCGGTTGATGAACTTAAAACAGGCGATGTAGGATATCTTGCAGCTTCAATAAAAGAAATTACAAGATTTGTCGGAGATACCGTTACCCACGTTGAAAATCCTGCCGAAGAACAATTGCCCGGTTACAAAGAAGCTTTGCCCATGGTATTTTCAGGCATGTATCCGGTTGACAATGACCAATATGCCGATTTAAAAGAGGCTCTTGAAAAATTAAAGCTTAATGATTCAAGTATTACATTTGAACCTGAAACATCATCGGCATTAGGATTTGGATTCAGATGCGGATTTTTGGGAATGCTTCATATGGAAATTGCCCAAGAAAGATTGGAAAGAGAATACAATATTTCTCTTGTAACAACAGCTCCGAGCGTAATTTATAAGGTTCATAAAACTAACGGTGAAATTGAAGATATTGATAATCCGGCTAATTTACCGGATGCACAATATCGTGATTATATAGAAGAACCTTATGTCAAGGTACATATAATAACACCCAATGAATTTGTCGGTTCGCTTATGGAAATGTCACAAAGTAAGCGTGGCATCTTTAAAAACATGTCATATCTTGATAAAATAAGGG
>JBJEGL010000227.1:0-1931 GCA_051875035.1 Candidatus Gastranaerophilaceae bacterium
TAAAATTTACTCTTGTGTTGAAGTCTCCGGATTGAACAGTGCCAAAAAGTTGCTGTTCTGCTCTTGCAAGTCTTGTATACGGATTAATATTATTAAGACTGCGTCCGAAAAGTTGTCTTTCTGCGTGGGCTAAATTGCTAATTTGATATTGATTTGGAGTATAAACTGCAGAATTTGCAGCATTGTTCATTAAAAATAAGCAAAAAATTGTACACAAAATATAAAATCTGTTCATATATTCCTCTTTTCATTGTGAATATACAAAAGATTTTGGAGAAAAACATTACCCTTTAGGGGTTAATCAAGGTTCTTCAAGACGTATAAAGTATCATAAATTTTTTTTAGTAGTTCTTGTTCACTTGCTTTAATATTTTCTTTACTATATTTTTGACCTTCTGATGAATATGGTAAATATTTTACATAAGATACACTTTCGGATTTAAATGTTGCGACGGATTTTGTATCTTCCGCAAGAGAGGTAAGTGCTCTGTAAGAAGCATAATATCTTTCCGGTCTTGAGGCATATTTTGTTTGAATGAAATATGCATGGTCTATGTAGTTACTTGCAATTGCATTGAACATTTGGATATTTTTTTCATCTTCAATGTAGCTTTTAAATTTTTCCAATAAGTCTATTACAGGCTGAATATCTTTGACATATTCAGAAGTTCGGCTTTTTTTTATGATTATATCCACATATTCTTTATTTTCACGAGGAACCTCGGTTAAAACAGGCTCTTTCTCCGCAACTTGATGTGCGGGTCTTGCTGTTTTTGCCTTTATTTTGTAGCTCATATCCGACTGTAAATCTGGCAATGTGCCTTCATATCCTGCTCCGCAGGTAAAAATAATAATCAAGATTAACATTAAAATCTGCTTCATAATTAAATTATACCGTTTTTATTTCAAAAGTCATATATTAAATAAATGGTTTGTATTAGTATATATTTGTAATATTATTTTGTATAAAAAGGTTTTTACATGAAAAAAATATTATGTTTGTTGTTTTTAGTATCAATTTTTATATTGACAGGGTGTACTTCAAAAAGTGATAAGAAAAATCTCGACAGATTAGAAACCATAAGAGAAAAGGGCAGACTTACAGTTGGTGTCAGCTATGATTCTAAGCCTTTTGGTTTTCTTGATAAAAACGGAAAGTTAGTTGGCTTTGAGGTTGATATAGCAAAAAATATAGCCAAATTTATTTTAGGAGATGAAAATGCAATAGATTTTGTTGAAACAAATAGTTGCAGCTCAATATCCTTAGTTTCGTCAGGAAAAATTGATTTCATCATTGCTGCAACAACAATAACACCTCAAAGACAATTAATAGTTGTTTTTTCTGAACCTTATTATACAACAGGACAGGCTGTTTTGGTTCCACAAAACAGTAAAATTGTAAGACCTAAAGACTTAAATTATAAAAATATTATTGTACAGTTAAATTCTACGGCGGAAATGACACCTAAAAAAGTAGCACCTTATGTGAGATTAATGAGATATAAGTCGCACGAATCGGCATTTAATGATTTTAAAAACGGAAAAGGTGATGCGATTATTTCTGACGAAGCACTTTTAAAAGGTTTCATTATGGATAACCCTAAATATAAAATTTTGCCTTTTAAATTATCAATTGAGCAGTATGGAATAGTTTTACAAAATTCTCAGGAAGCTGCGTCCTTAAAACTCACAGTTAATAATGCTTTAGAACAAATGAAAGCGGATGGAACACTTAATAAATTAAAAACAAAATGGGGTGTTTAAAATAAAACCTTATTGTTTTTTAATTTCTTTGTCTAATTTTTTTTAAGTTTTTGATAATGCCTATTTTATAACAAATATATAAAATCAGATAACTCAAAATCTTTTTGTGACTATATTTCTGATTTAATAATAGAAGTAATGAAAGATAATAGTGATATACTTATTTT
>JBJEGL010000228.1:0-7186 GCA_051875035.1 Candidatus Gastranaerophilaceae bacterium
ATTTAAAGTCATAAAAACTCCTTCTCATCCATTTTAAAATTTTATGTTTTTACTGTCAAATTCATTTTTTACAAGAAGAAATTGCTTATCGTTATATTGTATCAAATTTATGTGATTTTCATATCAATTTACACCAAATCATACAAAGCTTGTAATTATGGGTTGTTTGGTTGCTTGACATCTGCTTGGAGTAGAAACTTATTTGTTATCCGTCTTTTATTTAAGATTCTTTACTCACAAATCGTTAACGGCTTCAGAATGACCAAAATTTTTAAGGAATAAAAATTTATAGAAAATATTGCTTAATAATATAAAACATGGTAATATATAAATCAGATTTTTTAAATTTTATTTGGCAGACTGAAGTCTACTCTATCTGATGTACCTTTAAAGAGAATATAAATAAATATAAAAATAAAGTGAACAAAAATAAAAAAGTAATAGAAATGAAAAATAGAATTGTTTGTGTTGTAATGGGTATTTTATTTCTTTTAATACCTTGTTATTTGAGAATAAATTATGAAATCAAGAAAACAAAATTTGATTCAGTTACACAATCAATAAAAACAACCTATAAAACAAAAAAACGTTATGATAGGGAAAAGCACAGTACGACCACTTTGTATACTCCAGTGTATCATTTTTTAGTTGGGAAAACTTCGTATGTATGTATTTCCCAGTTTTCAAGCGATTCAATACCGGAGACTGTATCAAAGAAAATATATTACAATTCATATAATCCTTGTGATTGTCTTCCCGAAAGAGGAATAAAGGAAGATATAGTATTCTGTGCTTTTGGGCTTTTCGGTGTAATTTCAATACTTTACGGGTCTTTATATAAAAAAATCAAAAACATAAAATATGGCAAGTCGATTTGTATTAAAACCAAATAATAATAGATTTGTACATACAAAAAATAACAGGTAAGATAACCTTATTGTTGGTGGATTAAAGTCCAATCCCTCTTGCAAAAACATTCACAGGATGTTTTGTGACAGCAGAGTGTAAAATCCATCGGATTCAGAAAGACAAGTTCCTTAACTAAAATGCTATTTCGTTTCTTTATAAACACATGCCGTTACAGCATCTGTTAATCTTTCCGCTTCAACAATTTCTATTTCAAATTTGTTTTTTTGATTCATATTTCCTTTAGGAACAATGATTTTTTTAAAACCTAATTTTTGTGCTTCTGAGATTCTTTTTTCTATATTTGTAACTTTCCTTATTTCACCTGAAAGTCCGATTTCCCCAACAATTACGGTATCAGGACTTACAATTACATCTCTTGCACAGGTAATAATTGCAAGGGCAACACCTAAATCTGCAGCCGGTTCATCAATTTCCACTCCGCCCGTTATATTTACATATACGTCAGAGGCAGAAAATTTCAGACCGATTCTTTTTTCGATTACGGCAAGTATTTGTAAAAGTCTATTATAGTCTATACCATTAGAAACTCTCCTTGGTGCCGGATAAGCCGTTGTTCCCACAAGAGCCTGAACTTCCGCCGTCAAAACTCTTGTTCCTTCACTTGCTATAATTATTGTACTGCCCGGAGTAACGGTTTCACTTCTTTCACTTAAAAATATAGCACTTGGGTTGGTAATTTCCGTCAAACCAGTTTCTACCATATTAAAAATACCGATTTCATTTGTGCATCCAAAACGATTTTTGATGCTTCTCAAAATTCGATATGTTTTATATTTATCACCCTCAAAGTGTAAAACCACATCAACCATGTGCTCTAAAACTCTCGGACCTGCAATATTTCCGTCTTTTGTAACATGCCCGATAATAATCGTCGTAATATTTTTCGATTTAGCAATATCGGTAAAAACATTTGTACATTCTCTTATTTGAGAAACGCTGCCCGCACCGCTTGTAATCTGTCTGTCAAATACAGCTTGAATACTATCAATAATGAGAAAATCCGGATTGATTGCAGCAATTTGATTTTTTATATGTTCAAGGTCTGTTTGCGAATATACATAAATATTCTGCGAATTTACATTAAGTCTTTCCGCTCGTAATTTTATCTGGCTTGCAGATTCTTCCGCACAAATATATAGAACTTTTTTATCGGCATTTGCAATAGCAAGGGCGGTTTGTAAAACAAGAGTGGATTTCCCTATTCCGGGGTCGCCTGCGAGAAGAATTACGGAACCGTTGACCGCTCCACCTCCCAAAACTCTGTCAAATTCTTCAAAACCTGTTGTTAATCTTACTGTTTTATCAACTTGAATTTCATTTATAAGAGATACTTCACCCGCATCAGTTTTAGGTACACCTGTTTTTTCAAGAGCCGTTTCCGTTTCTTCGACAAAACTTCCCCAAGTTGAACAATCGGGACATTTTCCCATATATTTTGGAGTTTCATAACCGCAATTTTGACAAACCCATTTTGTTTTAATTTTCGCCATAGCCACCTCTTTTTGGCGATTATATCACAGTTTTTCTTTTCTGTTATCAAGAAGAGATATATTTTTATCAATTTCAATAATTACTTTAACAGCAGTTTGTGCCATTAAAATTATAAAAGGATTAATATGTTTTCCTGTGTTGACGGATACTTCGGTTTTTATTTCCTTAATATTGTTTTGAAGATTTTCTTTTTTCTCAACATTAATTTCTGTTTGTACGTTATAATCTTTTGCTTCAAGCTGTATTTGTTTAATTACTTTATCTTTCGGAAATTCCGGACTTGCAGAGATATTAAATCCGATTGAAGATTTTTCCGTCTTAAAAATCAAAACATGTACATTACCAAAGTTTATTGTTGAAATAAGAACCGTCACCGAATCTTCGCCATCATCGCCTTCTTCTCCTCCATTTCCGCTTTTACCTATATTTAGCTGAAAATTTTGCTCTCCAAGCGGAAGCCAAGGCAAATATAGCAACATCATATTTTTTAACACTTGAACCTGTGAAGTATCGGCATTCGGTGTACAAGCATTTAAAATTGCGATAATTTCACTCATTTGAGAAGAACGGGCAACTGCTCCCGATTGTGCAAAATCTGCTGTCATATTAAATAATTTTGCTAAAGATTCTTTTCCGTTTTGCTGCATAAAAGCTTTTAATTGGCTTAAATCAATACGAGAATTCATCAAAAGCTTTGCAATATCCGATTTTGTAAGCTGTTCTGCCGCATTATTATTTGTCATATTTGCAAGGAAGGTTTCTATATCCTTCTGCATATTTAATAAATCTTTTAATACAAGGCTCATTTCTTGTCCCTGCATCTGTGCAGATTGTGCATTTGCAAAAAATTGATATAAACTTTTTGCCGATTGCTCTATAAATCTGTTAGCATTTTTTATTGCAATATTTGCTGCATTTTCTGCCAAAGAAGGCTGTACAGAAGTTTTTTCCGCCTGCATATTGTTGTTTATTAATCGGGCTTGATGATTAGCCTTATTCGGTATAAATTTTATTTCACCATTCATAATTTTTTATTTTATTTTTTATTATAATTATTATTTTCGCTTTTTCAATTTATTATTTGAATTTACTATGTTTACATTATTGTCAAATATTTAATATATCTTAATGTATTATTAAATTTATTGTCTAATTTGCCGATATATATAATGGGATTGCCGAATGTTGGTACAGAAAGAAGGAAAAAATGTCTTTTGATATCAGACCGATTAATCAACAACCAATGATTTTAGGCACGCAGCAAATGAAAAATGACGGCGGCGGCGGCAATTTAGGTTATATGCAACAGGGCAAGAAAAAAGAAAAAGAAAAAGAGAAAAAAGAACAAGAAGAGCAACTTCTTGCTAAAGACAGTACTGATTCAATAGAATTAAATTTTGACGACGGAATTGATGATATAGAAGAAAACAATGATTCTTTTTCTGCAAAAAAATGGATAGAAAATATTTCTTCAAAAATTTCGGATAAGTTCTCAAAAAAGACAAAAAACAGTAATCCGTTTGCAAATATGTAAGTTACACGGCGATTTTAAATGCTTCTCTTATCCCGTCTATAAAGAATTGGCAAGCAAGAGCAGTTAATAAAATTCCGAAAATACGGGTTAATATATTAATGCCGGAATGTCCTAAATATTTTGCAATCAGAAAAGCATACTTAAACGCAAGCCAGCAAAGAATCATGTTTAAAAATACTGATAAAATAATTGCAAATTGATTCAATATTTGTCCTTCAAATTCTTTCATTAAAAGAATAAGAATTGTAATTGCGGCAGGTCCCGAAAGAAGAGGTACAGCAAGAGGAAAAACGGAAATATCATTTCTTTTTTCATTTTCTTCTTTTTCTGCATCATTAGTTGATTTCATTTGAGGCTCAGGTTTTGCAAGAACCATTTCTATTGAAAGCAGCAGCAATAATATCCCGCCGGCAATTTTAAATGCAGGCAGTGACAAGCCAAAAGTTTCTAAAATTGTAGTTCCCGAAACAGCAAAAATCAAAAGAATGACAAAAGCTATAACAGGTGCTTTGAATGCCATTTTTTGACGCAAGCTATCGGAATAATCTGCCGTCAGAGAAATAAATATCGGAAGTGTTCCGAGAATATCTATTGTAAAAAATAATGCCCAAAAATTCACTAAAAGAAGTTTAAAAAATTCTTGCATAACAACCTCTTTCCGCTAATAGTAAAGCATAAAACATTAACTTTTTCTATTCCCACCTTATTTCATATTGGCAATAATATTCAATCCGTTAAAAATAGCCTTAACGTTAGCATTAGCGGTACTTTCATCACGCCCCCTTGCAATAATTACTTTACCGCTCGGTGTTTCAAACTTAATTACAGTCATTGCAACAGCTCCTGCACCTAATATATCGTCATCTATAGCTTTTTGCTCATAATGAAGTAATTTTTGCTCAAAACCAGCAGATTTTAAAGCGTTTAAGCAGGCATCAATAGGTCCGTTTCCTTTACCTTCAATTTGGAAAAATTCATCATTGTGAGTAAAATGTAAAATATAGTCATTTTCTTTTACTTTTTGAAGTTCTTCAATGTGGAAAGGTCCTTTGACGTTAAATATTTCCTTGAAATAAATATCAATTAAGTTTCTTGTAGGCAATTCACCGGCTTTTTCGGCAGCTTCTTTAACGGTAGCGGTAATTCTTTCCGCCTCTTGAATTGTAATCGGATATCCGGCACGGCTAATGATTTCATATACGGCAGTTTTTCCTGATTGACTTGTAATACCGAGTTTTTCATCATCCTTACGACCGATAAGAGATGGATGAATAGCTCTATAAGCACCTTTTTCCATACCTTTTGTCTTAACGGCTCCGTCCTGATGAATACCGCTTCTGTGTGCAAGTGCTTCGGGACCTATTAATGGAGCTTTGTCCGGAATAGGAACCTTTGACATATCCGATACAATTAATGCTGTTTCGTATATTTTTGACAAATCAATCGGAACATCTACTCCGGAATTATGCAACGCTACTGCTACTTCATAAAAATTAGTGTTTCCGGCTCTTTCACCAAGTCCGTTCAGTGCCGTTTCAAGCTGAACAGCTCCTGAGAAATAACTTTCAACAGTTGCAGCAGTTGCCATTCCCAAGTCATTATGACAATGCACCGAAATATTGATATCTTTTGGCAGGGCGTTATAAACTTTTTCTACCAAATCCGTAAAAGTTCTCATTCTCGTTCTTTCAACCGTATTGGGAAGATTAATTGTTGTTGCTCCCGCTTTTATAACTTTTTTAAAACTGTCTATTACAAAATCAATATTTTCAACACAATCCCCAAAGTGTTCTGCTGAAAATTCAATATCAGCATTTTTACCAAGCTTTGATTTTGCAAATTTTACCGCTTCAACCGCAATTTTTTGGACTTCCTCAGGACGTTTATTAAGAACATATTTCATATTAAACGGACTCATTGCAATAAAAGTATGCAATCTTGGTTTTTTAGCAGGTTGAATTGCTTCAACAGCCTTTATAATGTCATTTTCAACTGTTCTTGCAAGTCCGCTGACAGTAACATTTTCAGGAGCAATTTCCGCTAACCGTCTGCAAGTTTCAAAATCCATTTCGGAAGATGCAGGAAAACCCGCTTCTACGGCAGGAATTTTTAAATCCATAAGAAGATTAAAGATATATTCCTTTTCTTGAATATTCCACGGTCTTTTTAAAGATTGATTCCCGTCTCGAAGTGTAATATCATAAAAAAACGGTTGTTTTGCCATACTTCCCCCATTTGAGATAATTTTGCTTTTATTATACAATGAAGAATATCTAAAATCAAAACGGCTTTATTATGGAAAATTCATTAAAAACCGAAATTACACATATTACGCTTGCTCTTTGTACATTTAAGCGTCCAAATATCTTTTGTAAATGTTTGGAAACAATTGCGGAATTGCATCTTCCTGACAATACTGCCGTTGATTTAGTCATTATTGACAATGATGAAGAAGCTTCCGCAAAAGAACTTGTCAATTCTTTCAGAAATAAAATTAAATTTCCCGTTCATTATTTTACAGAACCTAAAAGAGGTTTGGCAAATGCAAGAAACAGGCTTATACAAGAGTGTATAAACCTCGGAGCAAGCCATATCGCAATGTTTGATGACGATATTTTACTTCCCGAAAATTGGCTTATAAATTATTATAACTATTATTACAAAAATGAAGCAGCAGTGATAATTACCGCCGCATCATACTCAAAATTCACCTCAAAACCTCCCAAATATATTGAAAAAAACGATTTGTTCAAATGTTCCACAACCAAAAAAACAGGCTTAATAAGAAAAGATGCTGCAAGCGGTAATGTATTCTTCCCTGTTTCTATAATTACCGAACTGAATCTTAATTTCAACAGTGAATACGTTTTTATGGGCGGTGAAGACGGAAAATTTTTTGAAGAAGCCTCCAATAAAGGTGCCGTAATTGTATGGTGTAATGAATGTTATAATTACGAACTTAACGGTACGGACAAAATTAATATAGCGTGGATATTAAAACGAAGCAGATATAACGGTTTTTCAGCCGCAAAAAATGCAATTAAACGTAAAAAAGGCTTTTTTGCAAAGAATTTTTACATTATTAGGCAAACCGCATCATTTGTTATAAACTGTATAATATTACCTTTGTCAATTTTT
The DNA here is from genome assembly GCA_051875035.1 of Candidatus Gastranaerophilaceae bacterium. GTDB lineage: Bacteria > Cyanobacteriota > Vampirovibrionia > Gastranaerophilales > Gastranaerophilaceae > RUG841. The sequence continues at coordinate 7,094 of JBJEGL010000228.1, forward strand.
GCTGGAATTACCGGTTTTATAAATATGCTCGGTTTTACTGCAAAGTCACTCGGCAGACTTCAAGGTTCAATTGCCAAAACAACTTTAAATTAC
>JBJEGL010000229.1:0-1921 GCA_051875035.1 Candidatus Gastranaerophilaceae bacterium
ACTTTTGCCTGCATATATTGGTCATTCTCTTGGATTTTAGAAAGCTGGTCATCAACTGAATTTATAATACTGTTATATACGTTTCCGTTTGTGTCTGTTATCGCAATATTTTCGGCAGTTAAACCTGAAACACTACCAAGCAAAAGATTTTCAATAGCCTTAACCTTGCTTCTTTCAAGTTTTTGACCTGATGGAATAACAATCTGAACAGTAGCTGTAATAGGCTTTTTATCCTGTTGAAACATTGTCTGCTCCGGTATCGAAATAAATACGGAAGCATTTTCTATTGGAGGGATTTTCCTTATCAATCTTGATAATTCCCCGTTTATAGCTCGAACAAGTCTTATTCTCTTATCTTCTTTTGTAGATGTAAAATCACCCTTGTCAAAAATTTCAAGTCCCACGAATTGATCCATAAGTCCGCTTGAAACAATTGTTAACAATGCAGCATCCCTTTGACTCGGTTTATATTTTTCAAGTGATAAAGTCGTCTTAGAACCTTCAGATGTTCTTTTGACAACTATCCCCTGCCTGGAAAGAAGTGCTTGTACCTCTATTGCTTTTCCAATATTATCTGTTGTAAACAGAACAAACGGTTCTTTTATAATTTTTTCATAAGATTCAACATTACTTTTGGGTTTCGTTCCAACATACACTATAGAACCTATAATCAAAAGCAACAAAACTGCCACAACAGCTATTGTTGAGTACAAAACTATTTTATTACTGAAAAGCTCCTTTATTTTTTCCATACCCTAATCAATCTCGTTAGAACTATGCAATATAATTATACTATTTTTTTTGTGTGCGGGCGACAAGTTTATATTTATATATATTTAACAGCAAATTATATTGAAATTTGCATAACTTTTTCGTAAGCTTGAATAATTTTTGTTGTAACAGTAGTTGCAAGTTGAATTTCTGTTTGAGCTTTATTTATAGAAATAACAACATCATGAATGTCAACATTACCGTTACCCATCATTTGCTGTTTTAATAATTCATCCGGTTTTGATATGTCTTGATTAAGATTTTCAACAAGACCCGTAAAAACTGTTTTAAAATCTGCAGTTTCAGGTTGCTCAACACTTTTAAAACGTAAACCCTGTGTACCCATGTCTGTATACTTTGTGGGTTCTAAACGGCTGAAAACGTCAATATTTGGAACTAATTTGTTGTTAATCATTTGTATATCCTTATCCTAAATAATTTGCCAAAATATTTTTTACATAATTTTGTGTTTCTTTATACGGGGGAACGCCGCCATACTTATCCACTGCTCCTGGGCCCGCATTATAAGCAGCAAGTGCAAGAATTAAATTTCCATTATACTTTTTCATCATTGACTTCAAGTATCTGACTCCACCATCAACATTTTGGACAGGATCTTTTGCATCCACTATTCCTAAACTATTTGCTGTTTGGGGCATTAATTGCATTAATCCTATTGCACCTGCTTTAGAAACAACTGTCGGATTAAACCCGGATTCCTGCTTTATTAAAGCACGTACAAGTTTCTCATTCACACCATGTTTAGTGGATATTTCGGAAATTATATTTAATATTTCGTCTTTGGAATATTTCTTAGTATTTGCAACACTATTTGTGTTACCAGTATTCAAAATGTTGTTGATATTACTAATGTTATTCACATTTTTTAATTTATTAAGTTGCGAAGATGGTTTTACAAGAGAACCAAAAATAACTTTTGAAGTCCCTGTATCTCTAAATTTGTAATCATCACCAATGCTTTGCTGCAAAACATCGGCAAATTTCGGAGCTTCTGTTGTATTAGCAGAAGTGTCTTGAGCATTAATTTTTTTATTAAAATTATCTACATATTTAATTAACTGGGCAGCTCTTGTCATAGCTGCCGTTTGTCCGCTTGTATTTATTAAATTTTGTATGTTAGGCGAAAACA
>JBJEGL010000230.1:0-1914 GCA_051875035.1 Candidatus Gastranaerophilaceae bacterium
AATATTAATACAATTTGATTGTTTATTTATAATTCCTATTGAAGTAAATAAAGTACCAAGCTTATTTGTAAGAAGTTTGTGACACGCAAAAAACAAATCATGAATATTGTTATTACTTGAAATAGCCTCATTTAAAAGCTTTATAAATTCCGGATAATTCACTGCCTGTGAAGGCTTCTCGGTATATGATTCCGAGGATTTACCAATATTCTGTTTACCACTTAATGCATTAATTTTTGCAATTAAACCCATGCTTTTTATAGGGTTGGTCGTTCTGCTTAAAATGTCCGTATTCTTCACCGTTTGACTATTTGTATATGTTTCTTGCACGATAATTGTCTTTCTTATGTATGTTCTTTGAAAGTACTCAACAAAAAAAAATTTGCCATGTTTTTTTATTTTTTTCTCGTTTTGTTACATTTTTTTAAAGAAAAATTTTTCAGTCAAAACGCAACAATAAGTTGTCAGCTAAAAATGTTGATTTTACTATATATTTGAAAGAATTATTTTCGCAGTTTCCGCACATGATTTTTTATCAGTTAAAAAATGCTTAACATTTGCTAACTCGTTTTTCATTTCAGTGTATTTATTTTCATTTGTCAGCAACTGAATTATGTTTTCTGCAACTATTTCAGGTTTTGCATTATGTTGAATTAATTCGGGAACCGCAAATTTATTCAAAATAATATTAGGCAAAGAAACCTTTTCTATACATCTTACAAGAAGATATATCAAATAAAAAAGCTCCGGTCCCTTATAACTGATTATCATAGGAGTAGTATATAAAGCAGCCTCAAGAGCAACCGTTCCGGAAGCTAAAATCAAAGCATCAGATAACGATAAAAGTTCATAATTTTTTGATTTTATAATTTTTATATTTTTAGGAACAAAAGGTGCTATCTGTTCATCTTTTATTGTAGGTGCCTGGCAGATTGCAAATTGAACATTCGGAATTTTTTCTTGTATAATTTCCGCTGATTTTAAAAATATCTTCAACAGGTTTTTTACTTCAAAAATTCTGGAACCTGGAAATATAGAAACTAACTTTTTATTTAAGTCAAGTTGTTGTTGACAAAAAAATTCATTCTTGTCCGGAGCAGGCGGCAGTTGCCAAACAAGGGGATTGCCGGAAAACTCGGCATCTATTCCTGCTTCTTTATACATATCTATTTCAAAAGGATATATGGTTATAACTTTATCTATATACTTTTTAACTGTATTAATTCTCCATTTACGAGAAGCCCATATTTGAGGAGGAATATAGTAAAAAATTTTAAGCCCTGCTTTTTTTAAAACTTTTGCAATGCTCAAATTAAATCCACCATAATCCACAAGCAATACCAAATCGGGTTTATACTCTTTTATAAGATAGTCAGCAACTTTTTTTCCAAGCAATATATGGTCAAAAATTATTTTCAGACTTAAACCAACTGCGGACATTTTTTCATGGTTGCAAAAAAGATTTACTCCTGCAGCCTCAAGGTTGGAACCCCCAACTGCCTCTATTTTTATATCCGAATTTTCTTTAAATAATTCTCTTGCGACATCGGAAGCGTGTTTATCGCCGGAATACTCACCGGTAATTATAAATATTTTTTTCATATTGCCATCACAACTATATTATTTGCATTTGCATATTCAATAGTTTTCTGCTGATCAACAATTATTGTTTTTCCGGCTTCTACCGCTATTACAGAAGCTTTATATTTTTTCATAGTTTTTAATGTTGCAAGTCCGACCGCAGGAACATCAAATCTTAAATCTTGGGAAGGTTTAGCCGTTTTTGCAATAACAGCACCCTTTTTAGCTATTTTTGCCCCGCGTTCGATACATTTATCAGTACCTTCTATTGCTTCTACCGCAATTACCATTTTGTCTTTTATTACAACCGTCTGCCCGATATCAACCTGCCCC
>JBJEGL010000231.1:0-1913 GCA_051875035.1 Candidatus Gastranaerophilaceae bacterium
GAACAACAAAACCATGTTTCTCAAATATTTATTAATATGATTCCGCAAAATCCCGTTGCTTCAATTGCTTTAGGTGATATGATACCCGTTCTTGTTTTTGCGATAATATTTGCAATAGCTCTTGCAAACATTGGTGAAGTTTCAAGACCGATTGTAGGATTTTTTGAATCGGTATTTGCGGCTACAATGAAAGTTACTGATTGGGTTATGAATCTTGCAGCTCCGGGTGTATTTGCTTTGGCGGCAGTTGCTGTTTCTTCCTTTGGTGCCGGTGCTTTTTCCGGTATTTCTGGATATTTCGCAGTATTAATTGTGGGAATGCTTGTTCAATTATGTGTCGTATATCCTGTCTTTATGAAGTTATTTAGTAAAGTCCCTGTTGCTATATTTTTCTCATCAATAACCGAAGCTATGATGGTTGCTTTTGGTACAGCAAGCAGTTCTGCTACGTTACCGTTGACTATGGCTTGCTGTGAAAAAAGAGGTATTTCTCACAAAGTTTGCAGTTTCGTTCTACCGTTAGGTGCTACTCTTAATATGGATGCAACAGCATTATTCCAAACAGTTGCAGTTATCTTTTTGACACAGGCATACGGTGTGATTTTGGATCCGGTTCAAATTATTCAAATAGCATTTTTTGCTATAGTTGCTTCAAGTACGTGTGCAGGTATTCCCGGAGCAGGTCTAATTACTATTGCTGTAATTTTGAATGGATTAGGATTAACTCCTCAGCAGTTGGTTGAAGGTTTTGCCTTCTTATTTGCAATAGACAGAATTGTTGATATGTTCAGAACAATGCTCAATGTTACAAGTGATGCGGTAGTTGCTGTTGTTATTGCTGATAATGAAAATGAACTTAACTATGATATGTTAACAAATATGGATGACAGAGATATTCTTGAATAAATTTTTCATCTGTGATTAAAGAAAAAAAGAGCCTTAATCGGCTCTTTTTTCTTTCTTTTGTTTCTTTGTTTTTGGTTTTGAAAGTATTTGTTTTAAATCTTTTTCTGGTGAATCATTTATTTGTTGTATACCGAAAAGATTTGACATTCCATCCATAACTGTCGGGCTTACTATATTAGGACAGCATTCACTTATATAGATGTTTTTCACACCTAATATTTTCATATTAAAACAGTGTGATATTGTCGGAAGCTGACATTGAGTTAAAAATATGGTTGTTTTATCCTTTATAATATCCGGGTATTCAGATAATTTTTTTAACATTGAATATATAAGAGAGATATCGTAAAAAGAATCAATATGCATTACATTTTTTTTATTTCTTTTATACGAGAAAGATATTGTAAAACAATCGTCGGGTAAAATCTCAAAAAATTTATCAAAGTATAAATTTTGCGGGATATTATAATTTATTAGTCCAATCACAAACAAGTGTTTATACTCATTCGTTGTTAATTTTTCTATAATTGTCGAAAATTTATTTTTTATTTCTTCTGCATCATATCCGACCTTAATTTCATTGATTTTAATATTCTTTTTAAAGCCTTTTGATTCTTTAGCTGCTTGTATTAATGGACTGAAATCATTTCCGCTGATTTTGCTTATTCCGTATGCAGGATTATTATCAGGGGTAAAAATTCTTCCTCTTATTACATCAAGATGAGGATGTGAATTTTGTGTTACTAAAACTGCTCCTGGAAATGTCGCAAAATCCAATTGCAGATTGTTTAATGACCTTTGATAATGACCTATTAGATTTTTATATTTTTGAAAAAATGTAAACGAATGTGCAAATAACATGTCATTATGTGTATAGACATTTATGTCTTCTTCTTTTACTGCTTCTAATAAATTTTCAAGATTTTTATAACAATGTCCCGAAACAAGAATACATTTTCCCTTTTTTATACTCAAATCAACATCTGTTACCTGTATTGGTCCGTATT
>JBJEGL010000232.1:0-7119 GCA_051875035.1 Candidatus Gastranaerophilaceae bacterium
GGATAAAAATGGATGCACTAAAAATTATTTCACAAGGTTCAATTAAAAATGAATATGCGACACCCGCAAGGATTGGTTTACGCAAAGCCTCCAATATTGATTTACGGCTGTTCTTACGCATACGGTTTTGCTCTTGATGAAAAAGAATCCTTTGGTTATAAATTATCTGAATTAACTAAACGACCGGTTTATAATTTTGCTGTGTCATCAAAAGGTTTACAGGATGCTTTATTCTTGTTGAGAAATGATGAAAAGGTTACTCCTGAGCCGGAATATATCTTTTATGTTTTTATAAATGACCATGTAAGAAGAATGTTTGTTAATTGCAATAAAATAGATAATGTAAAATATCTTACTTACAAAAATGTAAATAACCATCTTGTTCAAAATACGGATTTGATTTCAGACAAATCTTATCTTTTGAGAAATTTGGAAAATCAATCATATTATTTGTTAAAAAATGTTTTTAAAAAACAAATTTTTGAGTTGGTAAAACTATACTTTGTTTCAATAAATAATGAAATTAAAAAGAAATATCCTAATGCAAAATTTGTTGTAATAGATTATGAAAACGGTCACGAAAATTATTTATCTCTTCCAAAAATTAAAGAACTTGAAAAAGAAGGCATTGAAGTTATTTCTTTATCACAAGTATTTAATGATAAATTAAAAATGAATAAATACAAAAACCCTAAAGAAATTGACCCTTTTAGACACCCTAACGGTCAAGCGTGGAATTTGATTACGGAATATCTTGCCGAAAGATACAGATTATAAGTTTTATATTTATATAGAAAGATTGAATTATAAAAGCTTGGCAAATCGGCTGTGATACTGAGCAAGTGTCTTAAAATAAAACAGATTCTTTACCCCGGAAATGTTATTGTGTTTAAAATGACAGTAATATCTAAATTATTTAATGTACACAAAAGTTTACAAAAATATTTTTAATATATTTCATTTTGTATATAATTATGAAAACGATTTCATATTGTTAAATGATAAAAAAAATATAAAATTATCATAAAATGGTAGCGTAAAAGAGCAAACTCAAAACTTTACTTTGAGAGGAAAGGTCCTTTCGGTGAGGAATGGCAGACGAAATAACCGATTCATATAATAAAATAAAAAGATTATCAGCCGAAGAATTAGAAAAGCTTTGGTATGAGTTTTTGGCAGATAAATCGAACAAAAAATTGCGTGATAAATTGATTGTTCAATACATTTATCTGACAAAATATGTTATCGGTCGTATAAAAGTAAACCTTCCTCCGTCATTTTCTATTGATGATATTTCCGGATATGGTGTAGAAGGTCTTATAGATGCAATAGAAAAATATTCTCCGGAAAAAGGTGCAAGATTTGAAACTTATGCCATAATGAGGATAAGAGGCACAATTATTGATAAAATCAGGTCTCAAGATTGGATGCCGAGAAGTACAAGAAAAAAAATAAAAGATGTAAAAGAGGCTGCAGAGAAACTTCGCCAACAATTAGGCAGATTTCCGACTTCCTCTGAAATTGGAGAAACATTAGGTATCGAAAGGGAAAAAGTTGATGCTATTTTAGCCGAAACGACTACCGTCAGCTCACTTTATGATAAAAAAGGTGTTTCTGACGAAAGTGTTGAAATTATTGATACAATTGAAGACACAAGTTCCGTAAATCCTCTTGATAAATTAGAAGAAAAAGATACTAAAAAAGAATTACAAATGGCTCTGAAAAGTTTACCCGAAAGAGAAAGATTGATAATGGTTTTATATTATCAAAAAAACATGACTCTTAAAGAAATCGGTGAGACTATTGAGGTGTCTGAATCAAGAGTTTGTCAGCTTCATGCACAAGCTATTATGAAATTAAAAAATATTTTATCCGGTCAAAGAAACGAACGTAAAAAGAAATCATTTGTTTAATCAGATAAGACTTTTTCTCCTTCGGCAATTTGTTCTGCACTCATCCATGTATCGGAAATATATTCATAACCGGACATTTCACTGACTTGTCTGCCCCATTCATCAATAATTTCTTTATCGGGTAGTTCATAAGATATCGGTTTTCCTATTTTAACCTGTATTTTGCCTTTAAACGGAATCCAGTTATATTTTTCGGAACCTACAATAGACATAGGTAAAATATCTGTTTTGCTCATTTTGGCAATCACAACAAAGCCTCTGTTTATTCTTTCAATTTTTTTGTTGCGAAAGATACCGCCTTGAGGAAAAATACACAAATTCCATTTGTCCGTTTTCATAATGTCTTTAACGGATTTAATGGTTGAAACTTCAAGTTTATTTCTGTTGACTGAAAAAGCACATAGTTTGGTCATAGCCCATCTTAAAAATTTGTTTTCAAATAATTCCTGTTTTGCCATATAAGTCATAGGTTTTCTTACTGCTAAAAAAACCATGTGCGGGTCTAAAAAAGATATGTGGTTTGGTGCATAAATAAACTTTTTATTTTTCGGAATGTTTTCACGTCCGGAAAATGAAAGTCTGTAAAATAATGCAATTATCGGAAAAACAAGAAGATAAGTAGACCAAATTTGCAGGAAAAAAGATTTCCAATTCAATCTTGTAGCATCAATTCTTGCAAAATTTTTATCGGACATAGAAACCTCCTTTTATGATGGCTGATATTCCAAACCCGAAAGCGTTGAAATTGTTTCACACCATTTTTGAATAGTTTCATCAACTTCTCCGCAAGGAATCATATCACCGATTTTTATTGTAATCGTTCCTTTTTGGAAACCTGTGGATTTTTTATCAATTCCCATAATGGAAACAGGAAGTATATCACATTTAGAAGCTTTTGCAAGTGCAACAAAACCTCTTGTAATATGGTTAATTTTGCCGCTTTTATCACGTGTACCTTGAGGAAAAATTCCCAAATGCCAATCGGTTTTAGTAATAGCAATAGCTGTTTTTATTGTTGAAACTTCAAGTTTTTCTCTATTTACAGAAAAAGCTCCGCACCAATCCATAAGCCATCTTGACATAAAAGATTCAAATAACTCTTCTTTTGCCATAAAAGCGAGAGGCTGATTTAGTGCATAAGCAACAACAAACGGGTCATAGCCAGATAAATGATTTGCTGCAATTAAATATTTTTTAGTTTTGTCTAATTTTTCAAGACCGGAAATCTCAATTTTGTAAAAAAATCTTATATACCCGCCAAGAAGCCAATGGCAGATAATCCATTGAACGGTTTTACGAAAAACGTTAAATTCCTTTGCATCACGCTTGGAAAACTTTTTTTCCATATATTTTTTAAACATATTAAAATCCTTCTTACACTGAATTTTAGCATAAAAAGGATTTAAAAGTTTTATATTTAAAATAACTTAATGCTTACTTCTCTTTATGTAAAAGACTTTCCCAAAGTCCATGGATATTGCAATAAGCTCTTGCAACCAAATGAGAACATTTACATTCAAGTTTAATTTCGGGTTTTTCACCTGCTTCAAGATATTTTCTTGTCAGATATTGTTTGTCGGTAGAAATAGCTTCAATAAACGATATATGATGTTCTTCCGTCATAGGATGTTCGACAGAACCTACTTTTACAACAAAATTGCCGTTTTCATCTTTTGTAATGACAGGAATATGCTTTTCTCCGAATTCTTCTTCATGAACTTTTGCCTCTATTTTTGTCATCGGAACAGAGCAGCATACAAGCTCCCCAAAACCTTCATTAACTATTTCGACGATATTTCCGCATACATTGCACTTGTATAATTCATTTTTTTTAACCATAAAAACTCCTTTTTTGAATAAACAAAAAATAATATAAAATCTATTTTTGTTTGAAACAATACCGAACTGATTAATATCATTAGATTTAATGATATTAGGACGTTTTGTTGTTTTGAAAAATTGTTAATTGAAAGGTCGAAGTTTATAATTAATTTCGCAATTCGGTTGTTCAAAAATTTTGTTTTTTACTATTTTAAGATACTTTTCATATTCGGGATGAGAGGGTTCAAAAATAGCAACTTCATCATATCTTTCGTCAAGTTTTGCATTGCCCCACTTTCGGTATTCCCAGAACCTTGTATTTACTCCTAAACTATCGGCAAGTTTTTGGAAATCAATCATTTCTTTGTAATTATAAGAGGAAACAACGAAATTTAGCCAAATAGCATTGATATTTTCATTTTGTTTTATTCCGGCTAAAAATTTTAAATTTTCCATAACTTTGTCAAAATCCCCGCCTCGGACAATTTTGTCATAAGTTTCTTTCGTTGCAGCATGCATAGATATTTCAACAGAACAAATTTTGTTTCTTAAGCCAAATTCATTAATATTTTTTTCTGTTGCCAAAATCCCGTTAGTAATAATGTTAAATCTTATTTTAGGATATATTTTTGTAATTTTTTGTATAAGATTTTTGCATAACGAACTTGCAAAAACTTCTCCGGCACCATTTAAGTATACTCTTTCCGCATTTTTTAAAATAGGAATTAAAATACTGTCGGTTATTTCTGTGTATTTTTTAACTTCTTTTTCCAAAAACATTTTTTCATCACGGCAGGTAATACATCTTACATTACAAGCCATATCTATATGGAAAAAAACTTCTTTCGGTAAATCTGCAATTTTTGATTTATTCTTTAAATCAGCCCGAAATCTGGAATCGTTTTTTAGTGAATTTAAGTTTATACAAGAGTCTAAATTGCAAAATCTAAAACTGCCGTCTAAAACGGATTTTCTGAATTTTTGGGCTTCTTCTCCGTTCCATATTTCATTTGCGGAATTGCTTCTAAAAATATTACCAAAAGTATAATTATTGACAAGAGCCGGACAGCAGGGAAAAATACTTCCGTCACAAGAGAAAAATAAATGCTCAAAAGGAACAATACAGGTAAAATCTCTTCCCAGTATTTCTTTTGCTTTTTTTAGGATTTCCTCATTTTTCATAAATATAATTATAAACTATAGACTGCATTATAACAATATATGATAGAGAAAAAATTATTCTTTTTATTTATTATTAACGGCTGTTACAATAAAATTAAAGTCTTGTAACAATTTTTTTATTCGTATTACAAAAATTTTTTTAGTTATTATATAATTTATGTTGCGATAACAACAAAAAATTAATAGATAAGGGATATAAAAACCATGAATAAAGGTAAACTTTTTTGGGTAATAATAATTGTTTTAATTGTAGGTTCAATTGTTTGGAACAAAACAATAACATTTTTGAACGGACAAAAAACTGCTAAATTGAGAATGCTGCCTGTTAAGGTAGAAACTAAAGTTATAGAAGAAAAAGATATCAATGTTCAGTATGACTATGTTGGAAGGATAGATGCTAAAGATGAAGTTAAAATTGTATCCCGAGTTAACGGATATTTACAAAAACGATATTATAAAGAAGGTGATTTTGTAAAAAAAGGTCAACCGTTATTATTAATAGAACAAGATGAATATATTCTTGCAGTAAAAAATGCAGAAGCTGATTTAAAGCGACTTCAAGCAAGTTATAATAATTCACTCGTTGAATTAAACAGAGCAAAAGAACTGGTAAAAGGAGATTATGTAAGCCGTTCTTATTATGATGAAGTATTTGCAAAATACGAAGCCGATAAAGCTTCTATTGATGCGGCAAAAGCAATTTTAGCAAAAGCAAAACTAAATTTAAGTTATACTAATATATTGGCACCGTTTGACGGAAAAATAGGTGAATTATTTATTACGGAAGGTAACTATGTTACTGCACAAACCGGTGAACTTGCAAATCTTGTAAGTCTTGATCCGATATATGCATCTTTTACGGTAAAAAGAGATGATTTGAGAAATTTAAACGGAAACAGTGCAACAAGTTCGATAGATGCCGATATAAGTTTAAAATTAACGGACGGAACAATTTATGATGAATCCGGTAAAGTTGATTTTATTGATAATACAATAAATAAAGATCTTGGAACAATAATGCTTAGAGCAACATTTAATAATAAGAATAAGAAATTAATTCCGAATGATTTTGTAAGAGTCATTTTGACATCAAAAGAAAAGCATAAGGTAACACTTGTTCCGCAAGATGCTGTTCTTGAAAATGTAAGCAGCAAATATGTTTGGATTATAGATGAAAACAATTGTGCAAAACAAAAAGACATAAAAGTGAACGGTCAATATGAAAAATCATGGATTGTTACGGAAGGCTTAGAACCCGGAGAAAAAATTATATCTACAAATCTTCAAAGTATAAGAAGCGGTTCAAAAGTTCAAGTTGTGGAAAACGAAAAACAATCTGAAGAAAAAAACGCAGAAAAAAAATAAAAATAACGAAAACAAGGAAATCTTAAAATAATGGACAACGAAAATAAAAAAGATAATAAGAAGAATTTATATTTTTCATTCAAAGACCGAGATTTGCAATGGTTATATCGATATTTATTTTAATAGTCGGTTTAATTGCAATGGTTACGTTGCAGCTTGAAAAATATCCGGATATAACACCTCCGCAGGTATCAGTTACAGCGAGTTATACCGGAGCAAGTGCAAGTGATGTTGAAACATCTGTTGCATCATTGATTGAATCACAAGTTAACGGTGTCGAAAATATGTTGTATATGACATCGACCAGTTATGATCAGACATACAATCTTACAGTATATTTCAAAGTCGGTACAAACAAAGATATAAACCTTGTTAATGTTCAAAACAGATTACAGCAGGTTACGCCTAAACTTCCGGAAGAATGCCGAAGAATAGGTGTTACGGCAAATAACAAAGTCGGTGGTGCCGGTGTTGGTCTGTTTAATTTAGAGTCGGAAGATAATTCTTGGTCACAGCTTGACTTAACGAACTATGCATCAATATATATAAAAGATGAATTGAAGCGTGTAGACGGTGTTGGAGAAGTTAATGTTTTTGGTTCCGGAGATTACTCTATACGTATATGGCTTGATACGCAAAAAGCATCAAATTTAAACATAAGTATGTCAGAAATTATAAAAGCGGTACAAGATCAAAATACTCTTGTAGCGGCGGGATTTTTAGGACAAGATCCCGGAGATGATCCGCAATTTTTAAAACTTACATTAAGAACGCAGGGTCGTCTTGATAAGCCGGAACAGTATGAAAACATTATTCTTCGTTCCAATTCAAACGGATC
>JBJEGL010000233.1:0-1901 GCA_051875035.1 Candidatus Gastranaerophilaceae bacterium
AATGATACTTTCATTATTACGAAACGTAATTCCGTTGATTTCCTCTAAAGATTTTCCTGAAACAATCTCTTTAAAGGTCATTTCCGGTTCGCCTCGTATTATTATGTCGATAAAAGGATATTTATCTAAAACTGAGGTATTAAAAGTTAAAAAATGAGCACCTGTTAGAACGGTTAATGTTTTTGGCGATACCTCTTTTATTGCCTTGACTGCATTTATATCATTTTCAAAAGTGGTACTTGCAACATTTATTAAAACAATGTCAGGCGTAAAATCTGAAATATCATGTTTTAAAATATTTATTCCGCCTCCTTCAACGGAATAATCCTTGATTTTACAAACAGCACCAATTTCTCGTGCAACTGCGGCACAATACATTAAGTCAGTCGGCGGAAGAGGAGGTAATACAATAAGTTCTTTTACAGGCTGCTGACATCTTGCTGTCCTGTTCATTTTAGGTGATGGCGGATATATGCAAAAAACTTTTTTCATTTTACCAAGATTTTTAACAAACAAAATAATTGTATCAGTTTTCCTAAAAAATTGATATATTTATTTTCTAAAAATTTGTTCCTATTAATATTTGTTCTTTTGTATCATGTGGTTCTGTCCATATTTGTGTTGACGAAGCTACAATTTGATTTTCTTCTATTTCTTTTCTATGAACAGCAAAATTAATATCAACAAAATTTATTTTTTCAATTTCTTCAATAATTGTATGTGTTTCACCGCAATTTGGACAAAATTTTGTTATTGGTTTTATATTGTCGTTAAAATCAAGATATGCTTCCCTTTTAACTCCGCAACAAGAACAGCGGACTAAGTACCATTTTACAACAATGTATCTGCCACAATCAGGACAATAAGCTCCTTGTGATGAGATTTTAACTTTTTCGTGGCGGCAGCCTTTTAACGATTTTAAAAATTCCGTAAACATATTTGTTTATTAATGACAAATAACAAAAAGTCAAAAAATTGAAAAAGAGCCGAATATTTTCGACTCTTTTTTATAACTTAATAAATTTAAAATTATTAGTCGTCTGCGTGACCTGCTGTACCAAGAACGTCAACCATTTTATGCTTAACCATTTCTTTAACTGCAGTTCTGCCGGGTCCCATATATTCTCTGGGGTCAAATTTTTCAGGGTGTTCAATAAAGAATTCTCTGATTGTTGATGTCATTGCAAGTCTTAAGTCTGTATCAATGTTGATTTTTGCAACACCGTGTTTTGAAGCATAATTAAGCATATCTTCAGGAACACCTTGTGCATCGGGAAGATTTCCGCCAAATTTATTACATTTTTCAACAAATTCTTTCGGAACTGATGATGAACCGTGAAGAACAATCGGATAATCACCGAAACCAGCTTCTTTAAGAGCATCTTTGATTTCTTTTAATCTGTCGAAGTCTAATTTAGCTTCACCTTTGAATTTGTATGCACCGTGTGAAGTACCGATAGCAATAGCTAAAGAATCACAACCTGTTTGTTTTACAAATTCAACAGCTTCTTTTACGTTAGTATATTTAGCATCTTTGTCGGAAACTTTAACGTCATCTTCAACACCTGCTAATTTACCGAGTTCAGCTTCTACCGAAACTCCTCTTTCGTGAGCATATTCAACAACTTTTTTAGTTACTGCAACGTTTTCATCAAATGGGAATCTTGAACCGTCAATCATAACAGATGAGAAACCGCCGTCAATGCAAGCTTTACAAATTTCAAAGTCTGCACCGTGGTCTAAGTGAAGTGCTATCGGAACTGTTGTTGTTGCGAGAGCTGCTTCAACCAATTTGATTAAGTATGTTTGATTAGCGTATTTTCTTGCACCTGCTGAAACTTGAAGGATAATTGGTGAACGAGTTTCTTCAGCTGCTTCTGCAATACCTTGTAATATTTCCA
>JBJEGL010000234.1:0-7042 GCA_051875035.1 Candidatus Gastranaerophilaceae bacterium
ACACCTTCTTGGAGTCGTCAGCCTTCGTGCATTATTAACAAGACCTTACAAAACTAAAATTGAAGAAATTATGACACGAGATATTGTCAAACTTCATATAGACGACCCGCAGGACGCAGTAGCCGATGTTTTTATGAAATATCAATACACGGCATTACCTGTTGTTGATTTATACAATCGTTTAAAAGGAATGATAACTTGGGATGATGCTCAAGATATTGTTGAAGAAGAAACTACGGAAGAAATTTATCAAACATCAGGTATTTCTACGGAATTTGTTGATGAAGACGAAATTATTTTCGGTTCAACGATAGACGCCGTTAAGGCTCGTTGTCCGTGGTTATTTATAACCTTAATCGGAGAATTTGTTGCGGTTAATGTTGCAAATCGTTTTGAAGGCACATTAAATGCTCTTCCGATAATTGCAATATTTATGCCGTTATTGGCAGGATTAGGCGGTAACATCGGCACACAAAGTATTACGCTGATGACTCGTGGTTTATCAACAGGACAAATTACATTGAATTCTGCCTTTTACCATATTTGGAAAGAGCTTCGTATTGGTTTGTTAATTGGGTTATTTTTCGGGGCAATGGTATCAATTGTAACCTGGCAATGGCAGCACAATATTGAGCTTGGATTGGTTGTAGGTATTGCAATGGCAGTTAATATGACTTTGGCAACTTTGCTCGGAACAATAACTCCTTTTATATTAAAGAAAATGAGTGTAGACCCTGCAATTGCTTCCGGTCCTGTTATTGCTACAACTATTGATGTTTTGGGCTTAGCGATATACTTCAGTCTGGTAAGTTTATATTTATTGAGAGTCATTTAAGTCGGGACAGTACAAATTGAGTGAAAGCAATATTTTTATAATCTCAAATAATAAAACTAAAGCAGAAGATTTTACGAAAAAAGTTGTGCTTCTTCGTTCTTATGATTCTGTTGGTATTTTGGCAAAAGAAAATGCAATTGAATTCTTACAAAATAAAGAACCTGATTTGATATTGCTTCACATTGAGGCTAAAGAAGATACAGCACTTATTCAAAGGTTACGATGCATAAAATGTCTTGCAAATACTGCAATTATTATACTTACGGAATTCGATGATGAAGAAATGCTGTGTGATGCATTTGACTATGGTGCGGATGATTTTATGCGTATAGATTCTGATGATACCGAGTTGATTATGCGTATCATGTGGGGGGTTAAAAAGAAGATACTTCTTGATGTTTCCGCTAAAAAGAACGATATTTTATCAAGAGTTGACATAACAGATTTTGAAACGGGTTTTTATAATAAAAATTTTACTCGAAAGCTTTTTGAACAAGAATATAATAATATTGTTCTAAATAATTTAACGGCTGTATTTATGATAGTTGCAGCCGATTTAAATTGTAAAAATAAAATAACAAATAAACGTATTGCAGAAATTATAAAAAAAGTTATTCGTGCAAATGATTCTTGCGGTTTTACTCAAGAGGGAAGATTTTATATTCTTTTGTATAAAACGCCAGAATTTGGTGTAGATTGTCTTTTTAAAAGACTTAATAACCTTTTGCCTTTTGACGTGACTCTTTCTGCTTCTGCAATAAAAGTCGGTGAAAACACTTTTAGTGATGCCGAATATATTTTAAATAAAAATTTAGGTACAGCACTCGTTAAGGGTAATAGTCTGGTGCTTGTTTCAAATAAGGCAGAAATTAAACCTTCAATAAAATTCGGAATAAAAAATGAAGAAATGAATTTGCCTAAAAACGTTAAAAATCTTTTTATAGCCAAAATGGAAAAAATATTAATTCCGTTGTTTTTTAAAATGCAGGCTATATACGAACCGAAATTGTTCAATACTAAGATATCGCAGTATATTGGAAAAAGTGAAAGTTCTTTTTTAATTCAAAGTAAAAATTTTACTTCGGAAATTACTATCAAATATGAAAATTATAAAAAAGATATTTTAATAAATGTAAATGAAATTATTAATGGGCAAGAATTTTGCAGTAATTATTCTTATGATGACAAAAATTTTTCTGTAGAAGCAGCGGAAAATATTATGCAAACCGTTCTTGAAAGATTTAGGCAAAATCTGTATGATAGTGAGGAAGAACTGATATGAAAATATTTATAACATCATCCGTACAGGATACAATTAAAAAATCAGCAGAATTAGCGGAAGAATTAGGTGTAGGTTTAGAAATAAGCAGGTTACCCGGTTCATCAAGAATTGATGATGATTTTCCCGCAATTATCAATGATATAAAAGAGCAAACAGGTTGGTTTAAAGGTTCAAAAACATTGCATGGTTTGTTTTCCGACTTAAATCCCGCTTGCAAAGATGCTGCAATAAAAAAAATAGTTGAAAAAAGATTTCAACAATCTTTTGAAGCAGCTGTTGCGGCAGGTGCGGAAAGCGTTGTATTCCATTCCGGTCATAAAGGTATGAAACATAGAATTTCAGTCAATAATTACCTTGAAGGTTCCGTCAAATTTTGGAAAGAATACATAAAACAATTTGAAGACAAAGGTATGTTTGCCTGTATAGAGAATGTTCTTGAAGATTCTCCCGAAAATTTAATAAAGATAGTTGATGAGGTTAATTCCCCGTTTTTAAAAATTTGTCTTGATACGGGACACGCAAATTTATGCTCGCAAATACCTCCTTCCGAATGGATAAATATATACGGAAACAGGCTTCATCACATGCATTTGCATAATAATTTTAAAACTAATGATGATCATGCGGGCTTAAAATACGGTACGGTAAACTTTTTAAGTGTTGTTGATGCATTGAAGAAACACAATCTTTCACCGTTAATTGTTTTTGAAATTTTTGACAAAGAACAACTTATGGAAAGTATTGACGTTTTTAAATCAATTACTTGTGGTCGTTAATTTCAAGATAAAATCCATTTATGGATACATCAAAATCCATTGCGGTTTCTGACATTAACTCTGAACGTTGATTTCTGTAATCAATACTCCACGTGCCGAGAAATTTGGAGCCTGAATGGTTCTTTCCGAATGCATAAGCTTGAACAACAATTCTGTCTTTATTGTACATGTCCCAGCCAAGCGGATATATATCCCACATATAGTCAATTAAATCAAGGTTATGATTTTTTTTCCAATAATATCGTATAGCTTCCCTAAGTGCAGTTAATTCACATGCTTTTTTTTCCGTGAAATCGTAAGTCCAAATTTGAGTTTTCCAGGGACCTTGATCTATTGCACCGATTTTTTCTTTAACTGCAATTTTTTGTCCGTCTTCTGACCAATCAAGAATTGTAAAAGTTTTCTTTTCATATTGAGCAAACCTGTCTGTTCCCGTTTTTAAAACAGGATTTCTTTCTGCCTCAATTGTATGCATATTTCTAAGTGCAGAAACAGCATCAGTATTAGACGGAACATTTATAACAAATACTTCAGAAGCAACCTGTCCTGCAGTGGGATATGAATATACAACCGGATAAACCATCTTTGTTTTATCAGGAGATAATACTGCGGGTGTCACTAATTGATGACTTTTCATCAATTGTCTTAGGTCTAAATTTTTAGCACCTGGCGGATTATTGTATTTTGCAAGACGCAGTTCGGGGTCAGGGAGATTTACAAGCTTATCATCTTTTTTAAACGAAGCTTGAGGAACTTTTCTATCCTCTCTTTTAACTTCTTTTACCATTTCAAGATATTGTTCATAAGTTATAGGAGCCTTATTCTCTCTTTTAATTTTGCCGTATTTATATTTTTTAAGTTTTTTACTTTTAGCGTACTTGTCATCTGTTTTATTTAATTTTTTGAAAGAGTGCTTAATTTTTTTTAGTTTTTCATTTTCCGGCTTTTCGGATTGCTCATCTGTTTCAGGTTCCGGAACAAGTATATCAGGCATTTCATCTTCTGAAATATTTTTTGAAGTTTGAGTATTTTCCCACTGTGTATGCGGTTTGCCTAAATTAACTGCCTCTGAGGGACTGTTTAAACCAAAAATTACTAATACAGCCAACAAAATTTTTATTGCGGGCATTGAACAAGACCTTTTTGATAAGCTAAAACAGTCGCTTTATGCTTATCCGCAACGTATAATTTACCTAAAACATTATGAACATGTGCTCTTGCCGTGGATAAAGAAACAACTAACTTATCAGCAATTTCTTGATTGTCTAATCCTTCTGCAATAAGGCAAAGAACCTCGTATTCTCTTTTTGTAAGATTGTATTCTTTGTATTTTAAAGGATTGGGTACTGCTTGAGTTTTTGGTTCAGATTGCTTTTGTATATTTGCAAGAACAAGTTTAGCAATTGCAGGGTCGAGCCAGGCAGTGCCTTCTGAAACAGCCGTAATTGCAGCAGTAAGCTGCTGCTCATTTGCACCTTTCATTATATATCCGTCTGCTCCTGCTTCAAATGCCGCAAATACATCATCTCCGCAATCACGGGAAGTATAAATTAATACTTTAGAAACTACTCCCGACTCTTTATCCTTTATTAATTGTGTTGCTTGGATTCCATCCATTATGGGAAGTCCGATATCCATAAGGATGACGTTCGGTGCAAGTTCTTTTGCAAGTTCAACACCTTTTTTGCCGTCAGCAGCTTCTCCAACAACTTCAATATTTTCTGATTTTTCAAGAACCATCTGTAAGCCGAGTCTTGTCATAGTATGGTCTTCAACTAAAAGAACTTTTATTTTACTCATAATTTATACCTTATCTTTTAATACAGCTGCATCCAGCAATAAGAAAAAGAACTCACTTCCTTTATCTTGAATGCTTTCAAGCCAAATTTTCCCACCATGTGCTTCTATAATCTGTTTTGAAAGATATAGCCCGAGTCCTGTGCTTACAGAACGTCTGTTTTTTGTGCCTTGAGAAAATCTTTTAAACATTTTATTTATATCAGAATTGGCAATTCCAATGCCGTTATCTTTTACGGAAAACATATAGTCTTCTTCTTTTAACGTTGAACTTACAAGAATTTTACCGTTTTCTTCCGTGTAATTTACAGCATTACCTATTAAATTCATAATTACTCGTCTGATTTCATTTCTGTCAGCATTTATTTCAATATCTGCTGTATCTGAAAGTTCTTGTGTAATTTCAATGTTTTTTGATTTAGCTAAAGATGAAATTTCAAGGCAGCATTGCTCAACAAGTTCGTTTGGCGAGAACAGCGATTTTGTAAGCGGAATAGAACCGGATTCGTATTTATAAACTTCTAATAGTGCATTAACAAGTCCTAACATATCTTTGTTACTTTGCATCATTGTTGTAAGCAGAAGACTTTGCTTGTCCGTAAGTTCTCCAAGAGAACCATCCGTAAAGAATTTCAAAGTTTGAATAGCTGCAAGCAACGGTGTTCTCAAATCATGAGTCAATGTTGCAATAAAATCTTCTCTTAATCGCTGTGCTTCTTTTTGTGCGGAAACATCACGAACTACACATACAAAATATTCGCCCTGCTTTATTTGTGCGTAACTCATTTCCGTAACAATGTTACGGTCATTTACGGCATTTTTTATGATAATATCACTTGTCATACCTGACAATGAAAAATCTTTAAATATTTCGGAAAATTTTGTACCGTTTTCTAAATAAAAGACATCATCGATTGATTTTTTCTTTATCAAGTTTTCAGATAAACCGAACATTGTTTCTGCAGCATAATTAACAGAATCAATGTTGCCCTCTTTTGTAATCAAAATAATTCCGTCAGCACAATTTGAAATAATTGCCTTTAATTTTTCATTTGCTTCTAACAGTTCCGATGTCCTGGCTTTTACCATATCTTCTAATTGAGAAGAATATTTTTCCAATTTTTCATTTGCTGAATTTAATTCAGTAATTTTAGATTTTAAAGAAGCAACTAAATTACTTCTTTCTATACCATTTCTGATATTTATAATTAAATCGTCATTATCCCAAGGTTTTTCAATATATTTGTATAAACCGACTTCGTTTATTGCTTTTACTGCATTTTCTTTATCAGCGTAACCTGTAAGCATTATAGTGCAAACATCCGGATATAAAGCTTTTGCTGCTTTTAAAAATTCTAATCCGTTCATTTTAGGCATTACAAAATCTGAAATAATAATATCAGGCTCATTATCCTTTAAAAAATCCAGGGCTTCAGCAGGAACATTAAAAAAATGTGCGTCCGTAAAACCTTCAAGACTTAATAATGTTTTTAACGTAGATGTAACAATCTTTTCATCATCTACAATTAATATTTTTTTCGATTTATACATTGATTTTCCTAAATATTGTCAAAATTACCTAAAAATACCCTATACATTAAATAATGATAATGTATTTGTTGTACAATTTCAAATTTATTACATATTGTAAAATAATAAAAAGTATGGTCATTCAATATATTTGAATAAAAATAAAAAACTGCTTTTATTTTAAACATATTTTTACTAAAATTATCATGTAAAGTGAGGTATAAAATGCTTGATATAAAATTAATAAGAGAAAATCCCGAAAAAATTAACGAACTTTTAAAAAGAAGAAATCCTGAATTATCAATTGATAAAGTAATTGAAATTGATGCTGAACGCAGAAAAGTTCAAACAAAAGCTGATGAGTTAAGAGCAAAAAGAAAATCAGAATCTCAAAAAATCGGCATGATGAAAAAAAATGGCGAGAATACTGATTCTATCCAAGAAGAAGTCCGTCAACTCGGTGATGAAATAAAAACTCTTGAGGAAAAGCAAATTGAGCTTGATAATGAACAAAAAAATCTGCTTCTTCACATTCCGAATATTCCCGATGAAACAACTCCTGTAGGTAAGTCGGAAGATGATAATGTCACGGTTTCAACATGGGGAGAACCAACCAAATTTAATTTTGAATTTAAACCTCACTGGGATTTATGCGAAGAAAAAAATCTTGTTGACTTTGAACGAGGAGTTAAACTTTCTCAATCAAGATTTACTTTATACAGAGGTAAAGGTGCTAAATTAGAACGAGCTATTATTCAATTTTTCCTCGATTTACACACGGAAGAACACGGATACGAAGAAATTCTCCCTCCATTTATGGCA
>JBJEGL010000235.1:0-28543 GCA_051875035.1 Candidatus Gastranaerophilaceae bacterium
ATTTACAACAATGATTTTATTGGCACCGCAGGCAGAAAAATTATTAATAATATTATCATAATTGATACGTCTGCCGACTATAATTACAACTATTTCTGGGTTTTCTATATTCCGTGCAAGCTGTACAGCTTTTGAAACAAGTTCATAAGATACGGGGGCAGCAGTATCATTGCGTTGCATTTCACAAAAAACAGCAATTTTATATTTATTCATTTTCCCCCTTTGTAAATTCAAAAATCTTATCCAAAATTAAACAAGCTACTTCTTTTGAAGTTTTATCTTTTATTATTTCACCGCCATGGCGATTTTCCGGACGAAAAGCTTTTTTTACATAAGTCGGAGAACCTTTTATTCCGACTGAAAAAATATCAATACCAAGATTTTCCGCATTATATTCGGGAATTTCAATGTCTTGTGCTTTAATTCTTCCGGAAATTTTGGGCAATCTGACTTCATAGTCGCCTTTTTGCATACAAATTACTGCAGGAAGCAATACTTGTATTACTTCAATACCATCATCCGTTTCTTTTTGAACAACAATTTTTTTATCTTCTGTTTTTAAAATATTTTTAACATTGGTTACTAAACCAAAACCTAAATTTTGGGCAAGACTCGGACCTGTTTGTGCGGTATCTCCGTCAATGGCACATTGACCGCATAGAATTAAATCGGTATCAGCAAGCTTTTCTTTGATTGCAAAAGCTAAAACCCTTGCTGTCGCAGCTGTATCGGAACCCGCAAATCTTTTGTCACAAAGGAGAAACGCTTCATCAGCCCCCATCGCAATAACTTCTTTAAGAGCTTCTTTTGCCTGTTTCGGCCCCATAGAAATTACCGTAACAAAAGAAGATTCGTCTTTATCTTTTATTTGAAGTGCAGCTTCGGCAGCATATTCATCAAAAGGATTTATAATACTTTCGACGCCTTCTCTATTCATTGTATTATCAGTTGTCCACTTTATATCTGCCGTATCGGGAACTTGTTTTATACATACCGTTATTTTCATAAAAGCTCCTTTTTGTTTATTGTGACAGATATTCTTATATTTTGCAATTACATATCAAGACCTAAATCAAGATGTTTTATGCCCGAATGAATTGCACTTGTGGATATAACATCGGGATTAATGGCTGCAATGTCTGCAATCGTATCAATTGTGACTTTTCCGCTAACTTCTACGATTGCTCTTTTATTAATTAATTCAATTGCCTCTTTCATTTGCGGGATTGGCATGTTATCAAGCATTATGATATCAACTCCGCAAGCTAATGCTTCTTTTATTTGTTCAAGATTTTCGCATTCTATTTCTATTTTATGAGCATGTGAAGTATATTTTTTTACTGTTTCAATAGCTTTTGTTACAGAACCTGCACATTCAATATGGTTATCTTTAATCATAACACAGTCGCTAAGATTAAATCTGTGAGGAATTCCCCCTCCTGTTTTAACTGCATATTTTTCAAAAACTCTTAATCCCGGAGTAGTTTTTCTTGTATCGGTTAATATTACATTCGGGTTATTCATTGCTTTTTTATATTTAGCTGTTTCTGTTGCAATACCAGAAAGATGTCTTACATAATTTAAAGATACTCTTTCCCCTGTCAAAATGCATCTTGCGGGAGCAGTAATTTCAGCAATGGTATCTCCTTTTTTGATTTCATCACCGTCTTGTTTATAAAATTTAATTTGTGCTTTATCAGATAACAATTTATACACTTTTTCAACTATTTGTGTACCGCAAAAAATACCGTCATCTCTTGTTTTAAGATATGCTGTGACAATTTTGTCATCCGATATTATTGCTTCCGTTGAAATATCTTCAAATCCTATGTCTTCTAACAACGCTTTTTTAATATGTTCCTCAATCAATAAATTATTTAACATAAATTTCCTCGTATGTTTTACTGTTTTTTGTGCTCGTATAATGTCTTGCGGGTTCGTGTTTTCCTTGATAATCTTCTCTGAAATGTCCGCCTCTTGACTCTTTACGCTTTATTGCAAATTCTATAACCAATTTTGCTATCGTTAAAAGGTTCCTGACTTCATAGCCCTCTTTTGAAGGACATTTATCAGAATATCCGAAAACTTCTTTTATTCCTTCAATTTCATTTAATGCGGTTTTCAAATTCTTTTCATTTCTGATAATACCTACTTTTGTCCACATTATGTCTTGAATTTTTTGTTTTAAGACTTTAAAATCAACTGAATTTACTGCTAAATCGGCATCATATTTTTTTAAAGTTTCAAAAATTTTATTATCTTTTTCTTCTTTTAAAGCATCTACCGTTTCAAAATGTTCATCTTTAAGAAATTCTGTAATTTCATAAGCAGTTACAACACATTCCAGCAAAGAATTACTTGCCAGTCTGTTTGCACCGTGCAATCCAGTGCAAGCTGTTTCACCTATTGCATAAAGATTTTTTACGGAGGTTAATCCCGAAACCGTCGTCTTAACTCCACCCATCATATAATGTGCAGCAGGAGATACGGGAATATAATCTGTTAAAGGATTTATGCCGTTTTTAAGGCAAACACCGTTAATTGTCGGGAAACGATTTAGAAATTTATCTTTAGGGATTACAGTTGCGTTAAGATAAACATTTTTTGTACCGTGAATTCGCATTTCATTGAAAATTGCTCTCGTAACAATATCTCTTGAAGCAAGTTCAAGTCTTTCATCGTACTTTTCCATAAAAGTATTGCCGTTTTCGTCAACAAGTTTAGCACCTTCTCCTCTAACGGCTTCCGAAATCAGAAACATATTTTCTTCAGTTGCAGCTTCAAATGCGGTCGGATGAAATTGAATAAATTCCATATCCTGCATAACCGCCCCCGCTCTGTATGCTGCGGCAAGTCCGTCGCCTGTTGTAACAGATGGATTTGTTGTGTGTTTATAAAGCTGTCCGACACCGCCTGTTGCAAGAATGACGGCATTGGAGAAAAATGCTTCATATTCGCCTGTTATATTATTATAGGCAATTACTCCGCGGCACTCATTGTTTGCATTAGTCAAAATATCGACAATAAGTGTTTCTTCAAGAATTTGTATATTTGATTGTGCTAAAACTTTTTCCGCAAGAGTCTGTTCTATACATAACCCTGTTGCATCTCCTCCGGAGTGAAGAATACGCCTTACGCTGTGAGCACCTTCCATTGTGAATTTCAGTTTATTATCTTCATCTTTATCAAAATCAACACCTTGTTCAAGAAGGTCTTTTATAACTTTTTCACTGTTTTCGGAAATAAATTTAACAACTCCTGTATCGGATAATCCTGCACCTGCTTTTAAGGTATCCTTTACGTGCAGGGTTACGGAATCAAGGCTATTTTCGTGCATAACACCAACAATTCCGCCTTGGGCATACTTTGAATTTGATTCTCTTATATTTGATTTAGTTATTAGAAGAATATTCTTCTTTGAAGAATTGGACTTTTCTGCCAAACGAAGGGCTGTATATAATCCTGATATTCCGCTTCCTACAATAATTTCAGTATATTCGGACGATTTCATAATCGTTACCTCATCTTAATTTTTGGGACTCGCCAAAACAATAATACACTAAAATTTTACATAATACATTATTTTTTATTTTTTGATGTATATTATTTTTGTGAAAGAATAAATAATATGTTAACGGATTTATTAAACAGAATACCTGAATTTGCGGCAGATGCAATTGCAGACAGCATTAATCTGCTTCCTTTTTTATTTATAATATTTGTTTTTATAGAACTTTTTGAACATTATTTTTCAAAAAAAATTGTTTCATTTTTAAGATATTCAAAAAAAATCGGGCCTGTTATCGGTGCTGTTTGTGCAATTGTTCCGCAATGCGGTTTTTCAATTGTTGCTTCCGTTTTATATGTCAAAAGGTTTATTTCTGTAGGAACGTTGATTGCTATTTATATTGCAACTTCTGACGAAGCTATTCCGATAATTATTGCCGAACCTTCAGGAATTTCAGAAGTGTTAAAAATTATTGCGGTAAAACTTTTTTTGGCAATCTTTGCAGGTTATTTGACAGATTTTATTTTTAAACCCAAATCGGTTTTATCTAATGATGATGATATTGATGCCATAAATGAAAAAGGATGTTGTAACCATGAGATTTCCGGACACAAAATTTTAGAAATTTTATGGCATCCCGTAAAACATACTTTTATAATTTTTCTGTTTATTCTTGCCGTGTGTTTGGGTTTAAATTATATGTTTGAAATTGTTCCGCAAACAACAATCGAAAAATTTTTACTTCAAGACTCTGTGCTTCAACCTGTTGCTGCGGGAATATTCGGATTAATTCCTAATTGTGCGGTATCCGTTCTTATTACAATGATGTTTTTAAAAGGTGCAATCAGTTTTGGTTCCGTAATTTCCGGTTTATCATCAAGTGCAGGATTAGGACTGCTTGTTTTACTTCGCAAAAATTCGGAAATTAAAGATACCGTTTTAATAATTTCCATATTACTAACGGTAAGTATTGCCGCAGGTATTCTTATTCAATTGTTTTAAGTCGGTTTTACCAAAATAAATTTAACAAGGTATTTGAAGAAAATCCCCAAATACCCTGCATCAATAACTATTCAAAAATATTAAAATTTTGCGGACATTCGCAGTCGCAAGATTTTTCCCCTACATTAAGAGGATTGGTGAGGCAATCACAATCGCAAACAGCTTCAACAGAGGCATAACCGGCAATTTCTTCACCTTCTTTATCTTCATTTTCGGCCATTTCTCCGCAGCCGCAAGGTGATGTTTCGGAAGTATCTTCTTTTTCTTCCTTGATTTTTTCCTCAACAATGACTTCTTCACAATCGCAAACATTACCGCATCCGCAGGCATTTTGCTCAGGATGTCCATTACATCCGCAAGCATTTTCTATCTGGATGGCAAGTTTATCTTCGGTACAGTTATTGATATATTCTTTTGTTACTTTTTCATTTTCTTTGTTATCCATGACAATTCCTTTCATTTGTAATAAAATATACAGATGTTTTTTTTCAAAAACATTGATATAAAAGGTAATGTTTGCCATATTGCATAAAAAGATATAAAATGATACCTATGAATAAGATTAAGTTTTTATTAACAATAATAATGTTTGGAGTACTTACCCTGCAAGGTAATGCAATCGGACAAAACGAGGTTAAAAATATGAATCAATTGATTAATCAAGACAGACTTGCTGATTCTTTTATAAGATATGTAAAATTTGATACCGGTTCTGATGCGGAACTCGCAGAAACACAAATTCCAAGTACGGAAAAACAAACAAAATTTGCAAAAGAGCTTGCAGTTGAGTTAAGAAATTTGGGCTTGCAAGATATCACAATAGATAAGCACAGTATTGTTACAGCAACACTTCCATCAAATTGCAGTGAAGATATGCCGATTATAGCTCTGTTTGCTCACATGGATACGAGCAGTGACGTACCGACTGGTCCTGTAAATCCTCAAATCCACAATTATCAAGGCGGAGATATTGTTTTGCAGGATGGTATCATAATCAGTGCAGAAGATTTGAAACCAGAAAAAGGTAATCGTATTATAACTTCAGACGGAACTACTCTTTTAGGTTCTGATGATAAATCCGGTGTTGCGGAAATTATGGAAGCACTTAATGTTCTTGTTGAAAATCCGAGCATTAAAAGACCTGAAATAAAAGTTGTTTTCACTCCTGATGAAGAAACAGGACTTGGTGTTTCGGTATTTGATGCCGAAAACTTTAAGGCGGATGCCGCATATACCGTTGACGGAGGAGCTCCGCATGAACTTGATACGGAAACTTTTAACGCTTTCAATCCTGAAATTATAATAAAAGGCAAAGTTGTACATTGCGGATATGCCTATAAAAAAATGATAAATTCACTTGAACTTGCAAATGAATTTTTGTCAAAATTGCCTAAAAATCAGACACCATCTACAACAAAAGATAAAGAAGGCTATTATTACATTGATGAAATAAAAGGTACGGCGGAACAAACAACTATAAAAATGCTTGTAAGAGATTTTGACCTGAAAAAAGCGAATAAAAAAATTAAATTTATTGAAAAAAACTTAAAGAAAATAGAAGAAAAATATCCGGGCTGTGAAATAACTTTCGACCCTAAACAACGTTATTTAAATATGAAAGAAAATTTGCAAAAATTTCCGGAAGTTATTTTATTTGCAGAAGAAGGAATACGAAGAAGCGGACTTGAACCTGTCCAAAATTCCGTAAGAGGAGGAACGGACGGTTCGGCATTAACATATAGAGGACTTTTGACACCAAATTTAGGTGCGGGAGGAATTAACTTCCATTCCAAAACTGAATTTGTTTCTGTGGAAACAATGTCAAAATGTTGTGAGAATGTTTTGAATATTTTAGTTGTTTGGGCAGAAAAAGCTCCCGAAGTTATGCCAAAAATTCAAAAAAGAAGAAATTAAAACAAATAATTTTATCGGACAAATATGACTGAATTTGACGCAAAATATTATCTTAATCAAGGAATAGAAAAAACAAACAAAGGCTTTTTTATTGCCGCATTAGAGGATTTTGACAAATCTCTTGAATTAGATGCGAAAAAACCGTTGACATATTTTTCAAAAGCAATTGTTTTTCATAATTTAAAAAGGCTTGAAGAAGCATTTGAAAATTATTCAAGAGCAATAGAACTTGATGAAAAAATGGTTGATGCATATTACAATAGAGCTCACGTTGTGCTGTTAAAAGAAAATCCTGAGGAAGCGGAATATAAAAAAGCTCTTAGAGATTTTGAAGAAGCAATAAAATTAGACAGTAAGTTTATTGATGCACTTTACTATGCTGCGGTTATGAATATGAAATTAAAGAGATATAAAACATCGGTTGAATATCTTGATAAACTTCTTGCAATTGAACCGGATGCAATTCAGTCAAGAGCTTTAAAAAAATTGATTTTGCAAAAATATCTTAAGTAGTTTTTACAGTGTCGTAACATTTTACAAAAAGCCTTAAAGAGGAGTTTTTATGAAAATATCAGTTATAATGCCTGTTTATAATATCGAAAAATATCTTCCCGAGGCAGTTGAAAGTATTTTAAATCAATCATTTTCAGATTTTGAACTTGTTATTCTTGATGATAAATCAAAAGATAATACACTTTCTGTTGCATATCAATATGCACAAAAGGACAGCAGAATAAGAGTTATCGAGCTTGAAGAACATCAAAAGCAGGGGCTTGGCAGAAATAGGGGTATCTCTGAGGCACAAGGGGATTACATAATGTTTTTAGACGGAGATGATATTGCCCGTCCGCATTTTTTGGAAAAAATGTATAATGCAGTAACCAATGCAGATGCGGATATTGCCATGTGCAGATTTGAAACATTGGACGATAAAACTAAAAAGATATCCGACAATCATCCTTTTGGTGATATTAATCTATCTGATGACGCAAAAAGAAACGGATTTACGCCAAAAGATATTCAAAGTCAAATTTTTACTATTCCGAATATTGTTTGGAATAAAATTTATAAACGAAGTTTCTTGCTCGAAAAAAATCTGAAACTTCCCGGTGTTATTACAATGTGTGAGGATATAATTTTCGGAATAAATTCGACTCTGCAAGCAAAAAAACTTGTTTATGTTGATGAAAGTCTTTTGTATTACAGAATTAATCGTCCTAAATCTTCCAGCGGCGGGCGTGATGAGTCTTTTTTCGATAACTTTACGATGTATGAAATTTTGGCTCAGAATTTTAAAGATATCGGTGTTTATGAAGACATAAAAAAATATTTTATAACTGATGCAATATATAATTTGATTTATTTTTTGGAAAGAATTAAGCCTCAATACAGAAGAAAGTTTTTTTATAAAATGCAGGAAGTTTTTGAAAAATTTTACCAACAGGAATTTTATTCCGAAGATAAAATGCTTCAATTTGATGCTACAACATTTTTTCATCTTAATAGAATAAGACAAAATTCTTATTATAAATACGGTATTTTGAACTTCTTTGATAAATTTTTCAGAATAGAAAAATGGGTTGGCGGATATGCGGTTGTTGTATTTTCAAAGTATGAATTTTGGATTGACACAAACAAAGAAAGTTAAACCATATCAGAGAATTTTGCAATAATTTTTTCACAATTTTCAATATGTCTTTTTTGTTTTTCATTTTGAAAAGGCATTGCAATTACAGGAATAGACTCATCTTGTGATTTTCTGTCAATATCAAAAACAAAATAACCGTCAGATGAGGGTAAAAGCATAGTCATTTCTTTATCCAAAACAAGTTTTCTTCCGTCTTTCAGGTTCACTATGCCGTTTTCTGCGTGTAAATAATGTGCGTCATAAAAGCAGGTACAACGTTTACAGCTTGGCAAACATCCGTTTTGTATTAATTCATTTCTTAAAATCTCTGCTTTTTTACTGCTCCAAATATCCCAAAAATCTTGTTTTATAAAATTTCCGCAGGTACTGTACAGACAAGTTGCAACTTCTCCGTTAGGAAGAATAAACGGAACATTCCAAGGTGAAACGCAAAGGCGGGATGATACCCCCACCCCCCGCAAATTCTGTACTTCTTTTTCATTATAATATGCAAGTCTTTCCTGCTCGGAAAAAGCAGGGTATTCAACAACTTTTCTACCTTTATATTTTTTATTGATAAAGTTAAAAAATTCATTTACTTTATTAATATATTCATCATTGAAAATATAATCTTTATTTGTATGTAAATGTAGTTTTTGCGGGCTGTTAAGACCCAAATTATTGCATATTTTTAATGTTTCCTCTTCTGTCTGATAACTTGTATATCTCGGATGATTTAATACTAAATCTGTTAAGTTAAATTGTTCAAAAAATTCTGTAAACTGTATTGCTTCATCGATATTATCCGGTAAAATAACCGAATTAACTCTGCAAAATATTTTTCTGCCGTAGGATTTTGAAGATTTGATTTTTTCAAGAATTTTAATTGTTTTAGAAAAACTATCTTTTGTATGAGTCAGAGAATTTTGTGTATTTTCAAGTCCGTGTACCGAAATTGTAAGACCGGTATTTGTTTTTAAAATTGTATCAAGATGCTTGTCTAAGAAATAGCCGTTAGTAATAACATGCGGATAGATTCCTTTTTTCCAAGCATTAATAATGATACTGTCAAAATCTTTATGTAAAAGAGGTTCTCCTCCCATAAAAACAATACGGGGATGCTCTATCTTTTTTGTTAAACTGTCAAACAGAATATTCCAATCTTCTGCACAAAGTTCAGACATTGTTTGTTCTCTGAATTCGGAACCTTGAGTACACATATCACATTTAAAATTGCACCGAAAAGTGAGATAAACAACAAATTCCATACTGTCAACTTCAAGCATTATAACCTCTTTAATTTTTGTAATTATAACTTTTATTTCTTGTAAAATCAACTTGACCGTATAAATATAAAAGAATATACTTGTTATAATGAACCTAAAAGGGACTTGTAATGAGCCGATTATTTTATCAAAGAAAAAATGTCAAACTGGAAAAACACCACTTGATTGAGCAATATAAAAATAAGTCAGAATTGCCTAAACATATAAGACTTGATGTGAGTACCGTTTGTCAATTGAAATGCCCTTCCTGCTATATGAGACAGGAAGAAGAAGCCGTGAAAAAAGGGTGTAAAATAGGTAATTTAAAATTTGAAAATTTTAAAAAATTAATAGATGATAATGATATTGAAAGTATTGAACTTTCTAACAGCGGTGAAATATTTTTAAACCCTGATTTAATTAAAATTTTGGAATATGCACATAAAAGAAATATATGGCTGACTGCCGACAACGGTGTTAACTTGAATTATTTGACGGATGAACAGGCAGAAGCTTTATCAAAGTACGAATTACGTTCAATGACGATTTCTTTAGACGGAGCTTCTCAGGAAACATATCAAATTTATAGAGTTAACGGCAATTATGATAATGTTATTGCCAATATTGAAAAAATAAATTTTTATAAAAAGAAATATAAAAACGGTTGTCCGCATATAGTTTGGAAATTTATTGTATTCGGTCATAACGAACACGAAGTTCAAAAAGCTAAAAAAGAAGCAAAACGACTCGGATGCGAAATAAAATTTGATGCAAATTGGGATGAAAATTATTCGCAAATTAAAAATCCGCAAAAGGTTCTTAAAGAAACAGGCTTAGCCTCTTTAGATGTTAATGTTTCTCCTATAGAACAGTTAAAAGAATATGAAGAAGGTATTGTGGATTGGTTTTTCTGTCGTGATTTGTGGGAGCCTCAAATTAATTGGGATGGTCAAATTTTAGGATGTTGTGCTAATTTTAAAGAAAATTTCGGCGGAAATGCTTTTGAAGAAGGATTATTAAATGCTCTAAATCATCCAAATATGATTTATGCTAAAAATATGGTAACAAACAACGCAAAACCCGCTAAAGATATACCTTGTTCAAGATGCTGGGTATATAAAGATATGTATAAGAAAAATATTTGGTTAAAATCACCTAAAGTTGAAGGAATACTGTAATTATGACGCCTAAAATTCGTAAAACATACGAAATGAAAGATAAATATATGTTTGAAGCATATAAAGATGCTTCCGAATTGCCGAAAAAAATTAGAATAGAAGCCAGCTCAAAATGCCAGTTAAACTGTGTAAAATGCTATATGAGAATGGATCCCGAAGGTGTGGAAAAAGGCTGCAAGCTCGGTAATCTTAAATTCTCCGATTTTAAAAAATTTGTTGATGCAAATGATTTTGAAGAAATTGAAATCTCAAATCACGGTGAAATATTCTTAAACCCTGAACTTGAACAAATTATCAAATATGCATACAAAAAAGGTATTAAACTTTATGCAGGTAACGGTGTTAATTTGAATTATCTTCCCGATAGTGTTGCCGAAGCTCTTGTTAAATATGAGTTTGGTTCAATGGATGTTTCAATAGACGGTGCTTCTCAAGAAACATACAAACAATACAGAGTAAACGGTAATTTTGATAAAGTTATTGAAAATATCGAAAAAATAAATTTTTACAAGAAAAAATATAAATCCGAATTCCCTGTTTTAAATTGGAAATTCATTGTTTTCGGACATAATGAACATGAAATTCCTCTTGCAAAAAAGCTGGCTAAAAAATTAAAAATGAACATAGACTTTACCCCGAACTGTATGCCTGATTATTCTCCTTTAAAAAATGAGGCAAAGGTTATCAAACAAACAGGTTTGGATACAATGGACCTCGCTCCCCATGTTATGTTGGAACAATATAATAACCATGAATCTGATTGGTTCTACTGTGCCTTTTTGTGGGAAGAACCTCAAATTAATTGGGACGGAAAAATTTTGGGCTGTTGTTCTTTATATAGCGATGATTTTGGTGGAAATGCCTTTGAAGAAGGATATTTACAGGCAATGAATCATCCTAAAATGATTTATGCGAAAAATATGTTGACTCATAAAGCTCCTCCCGCAGAAGGCATACCTTGCACACATTGTTATGCTTTTCAAGATTTAATGGAAGCAAATAAATATATGATTTCTCCCAAAAAGTTGAAAATAGAAGCAGAAAAAGCAAAAGCAAAAAAACAAAATAAATCCCGTAAAAAAGACAACTAAATTTATTCTGTGGTTTATATAGCTGTTTACATCAAAGTGAACAAACTATCATTCTGAGGTAGAAAAACAAAGACAACGACCGAAGAATCTCTTAAAAGTCAAAATCTATGTAAAAAAGATTCTTTACCCCCGAAATGCTAAAGAATGACAGCAATGTTCTTGCATATATCTATATAAAAGTTTGTTATTTTTTAGTTATCTTTAGTTACTTTTATGATTTTTTTACA
Organism: Candidatus Gastranaerophilaceae bacterium; assembly: GCA_051875035.1. GTDB lineage: Bacteria > Cyanobacteriota > Vampirovibrionia > Gastranaerophilales > Gastranaerophilaceae > RUG841. The sequence continues at coordinate 11,813 of JBJEGL010000235.1, forward strand.
ATGCGGGCATGCTATATTCATACCTTCATAATCTTTGGGAAATTTTAGTTTTGTTCCGCATTCACATTGTTTAAAAATATATTCTTGAGCCTGCCATATTGCATCTTCAGCTTCTCTTTTTCTTGTCAATATTTCCGACTTTTCTTGTGTTTGAACGGAAAAATGTTCCTCTGCCACTGGCATAGCCGAAATTGCTACAGTATTTTCAACAGCTTCTTTTAATGGAGTTCTTATTTTAAGACGTTTGCTGTCTTGTAAATCTTTCCTGTTTAAAATTGTACGGGAATGTGAACCTGAAACTTTTGCAAATGCTTCATTGTAAGATTTATAATCTGCTCCGCTCATTTTTAAAAGCACATCAATTCTTTTTTGAGTAGGAGGGTGTGTTGAAAAACAGCTGTTAAACATTGATTTTGGCGACTGTTTGTTTTTAGGATTTACCGTAAACATTGAATATATAATTTTGTTATACTTAATTCCTGCGGTATTACCGTAGTCATCAACAATATTACATTCAATATCTTCTATATTACTACAGGAAATTTTTGCAAGAGCAGACGCTAAACCCGCAGGATATCTTGTAAATTGTGCAGCACACGCATCAGCTAAATATTCTCTGCGTTGAGAAATTAAAAAATACAGTAATTCCGCAACTATTGGTGCAATAATCATTGCAAGAACACAAATTAATAAAACTATTACATTTCCGCCTCCGCTGCTTTTTGAACTTCTTCTTGAACAACTTGAACGGGAAATACTCCTTAAACCGAATTCGCAGATAATAACAATGGTGCCTATCATTACTCCTACAAGCAGCATATACAATGTATCCCGATTAACTATATGTGCAATTTCGTGAGCAATAACGCCCTGAAGTTCATCCCGGTTTAATTTTGTAAGAAGTCCCGTTGTTACCGCAACTGCTGAATTTTCAGGGGAAAGGCCTGTCGCAAAAGCATTTGGCATTTCCGTATCGATAACATATATTTCCGGAACTTTTGGTAATCCTGCCGCAATGGACATTTCTTCTACAACATTTTCAAGAACAAGATGGGCATGAGGGGGAAGCTTGTATGCATTTACGGTTGATAAAACGAATTTTTTACCGTTTGTCAAAGCAGACAATAAAAGACATATCCACACAATAACTGATACAACTATGCCTGTTTCAATAAAAAATACTATGTTTTCTATATCTTCAACATAAGAGGCAAACATTCCTCCTAAAGCCGCACCCACTGTCATAAGTAGAAAAAGCATTGCTGTTATTAAAATAATAGAATTTCTTTTATTATTTTGTATTTGCTGCCACATATTTTATCCTAAAATTTAACTTGAGGAACCCCTTTTTCATCACTTGAAACTTCAAAAAAGTCTCTGTTTTCAAAATTAAAAACGCCTGCAATAATATTGCTTGGGAACATTTCTTTTTTGTTATTGTATTGCAAAACAGAATCATTATAAAATTGTCTTGCGAAACTTATTTTATTTTCTGTTGAAGTAAGTTCCTCTTGAAGTTGTAAGAAGTTTTGATTTGCTTTTAAGTCGGGATAATTTTCCGCAACTGCAAAAAGTGATTTTAAAGCACTCGATAAAGCATTTTCGGCAGCAGCTCGTTCTTTAACATTATCTCCTATATTGACGGTCATTTGTCTTGCTTTTACAACTTTTTCAAGAGTTGCTGCTTCATGAGAAGCATAACCTTTTACGGTTTCAATAAGATTCGGAATTAAATCGTGACGTCTTTTTAATTGGACATCAATTTGTGACCATGCATTTTTAACCTGATTTTTAAGAACAATAAGCCCGTTATAAACTGCTATAACCCATAAAAACACTACTGCGAGAACGACTATCGGAAGAATCATTGTAATTTGCTGCATATATACTCCTTTATTTTTAATTACCTATATTAAATACTTCACCCAAGAAATTTACTGTTTTATAATTTTTTAAATTACTGCCTGCCATATTTACAAATTGAGAAAGTTCACCCTTATCAAACCAAACTCCGTGAAATTTAGGGCATTTATCCAACAAAACACCGCTCATGTCAATTTTATGCATAGTCTTTCCGCAAACGGGACACTTTCTTCCTTTTTCTTTTGAAAATACGGCATCATAATTAAACGGATTATATTTTTCGTTAATTACACCCAAAAGTTTCCATTCATCAGCATCAAACCAAAAACCTTCACATTCGGGACACCAGTCAAGTTCAATCTGATTACGTTCAACAACAATAAGCGGTTTTCCGCACTTTGGACAAAGCATAAATACCCTCTTCTTTAAGATAATTGTACTACTTTTTCATGTATATATATGATTTTTTTTGATAAGAGTTATAAAAAGTAACAATTTTATTTATAATAATGACAAAGGGGAAATAATCATTAAACTGAATTCATACAGGGAGATTGGAAATGATTGACGGATTACAAAATTTTTTCGCAAAGGTTGCTGCACCAAACAATACTAATGCTGCTGCACCTGTTCAAAAAACACAAATTTATTCAAACCCTTTTGCAAATCCTTTTTTAAGCCGTAACTTGGAACAAATGAACAGACGTAATGAACAATACGGAAAAAATAATCCTTTTCCCGGCGGCTATTTTGCAGGATATTACAATAATAAACCCAATATTGTCGGAAGAAAATTATTTGTTGAAGTATAATTTGCTTAAAATGTTCCGGAAATTGGGAAATTTAGAAATACAGATTCTTCAGTCACTTCTTCCTCTTGCAAAAAACATTCACCGGACGTTTTTTGCGGCGGCAGAGTGCTCAGTATGACATAAATTCTTCGGCTAAAGCCTCAGTATGACAGATTATTTGTGAATATACAGATTCTTCAGTCGCTGTTTTGGATTTTTCTCCCTCAGAATGACGGATTATTCATTAATATCTAAAGTTTTTGTCTTTTAATTTTTGAAAAAATCTGTGCAATTGGAACGTATAATAGTTATTTTTCAATATTGATGATAATAATTTATATGTTTCCGAATCTTGCGTTATATTATACTTATCTTCTATAAAACCTTCATATACGGATAATTCCGACTTCATCCTGTCAAAGAATTCTTTTCTATACTTTTTATTTACTGCTTTATAGAAAAACATAAATGAATATGTTTGATATTGCATAAAAGCATTGTGAAATTTGAAAAATATACACAAATTTAACAAATCTGCCTTTATCATTTCATACATTTTAAAACAGTCAAAAGTTGTTCTGTCTTTTTGGTTACTTGAAGATGTTTTTCTGTTGACTCTGTAAAATACAAGACATTTATCCAATACCGTAATTTTTTTTGCACGGAAAATAGCTTTAAAAGAAAAAACATCATCTTCACAATACATGCCGCCCGGAAATTTTATGTCATTTTCAAGAATGAAAGATTTTTTATAAATTTTATCCCAAACAACATTACATTTATCAAATAAAGCAATCGGTTCACAATCTTTATAAGAAAATCCGTTATGTAAATCTTTAGGTAAATCCGCATAATTTTGAAATTCATGTTCGTATGCGACTTTTCCCGTTTCATCATCAATTGTTGCAAATTTGCAAACAGTCATATCGGCATCATCTTCCGAAATCTTTTTGTACATTTCTTCCGCACAATTGTTAGTAAAAGAATCGTCAACATCCAAGAATAGAATGTAATCCGCTTGAGCTTGTTCTATTGCAACATTTCTTGCATAACCCTGTCTGTGATTTTCTTCAAGTTCAATAAGTTTAATTCTGCTGTCTTCCGTCATTACCTGTTTAACAAGCTCAACCGTATTGTCAGTTGATTTGTCATCAATAACAATAATTTCAATATCCTCTAAAGTCTGATTCATACAATTAATCAAACAAGATTGAATAAATTTCTTTGCATTATATACCGGAATAATTATCGAAACTTTCGGACTCATCTTATAACCTTCTCTCAATTGCTTTTATAGTTGTTTCACAAATTCTTTTTATATCTTTCTTTTCTAATTCAAAATACAAAGGCATTTGCAGCATTCTGGCACAAACATCTTCTGCTACGGGGCATGCCTGATATTTTTTTAAATATTTAAGCGTATTTAATGTCGGATAGTAACAATGCCACGGATAAATCCTGTGTTCACAAAGAGTATTCATAACATTATCCATTTCTTCTTTTGATTTAAGCACTATTACATAATAAGGATATTTATATTCAAGTTCTGGTTGTTTCTTTGGTACTTGAACAATATTGCCGAGCAATTCATCGTATGTTTGGCACAATTCTCTTCGTTTATTGATAATTTTGTCTATATACTTTAAGTTTGCAAGCCCCATTGCGGCATGAAGCTCCGAAAGTCTTGCGTTAAAACCGTCTCTTATATAATTGTCATCAACATGCCCGCATTTTTTTATCAATTCAAATTGTTCCATTAAATAAGGATTTGTACTAAATAATGCTCCGCCTTCCGCTGTGTGAAAAAGTTTGCTTTCCTGAAATGAAACAACGGAAACATCACCGTATTCAACAAGAGGTTTGCCTTTGTATTTAGCGGCAAATGCATGAGCAGCATCATATATAACTTTTAAATTATGTTTCTTTGCTATTTCTCCAATTTTTTCAAGATTGCAGGCATATCCGAAAATATGAACAGGCATGATTGCTCGTGTTTTAGGAGTAATTGCCGCTTCAATTTTATCCGCATCAATTGTAAAATTATCGGGTTCAATATCTACATATACTGGTTCGCATTTTTCTGCCAAAATAGCCGTTGTTGTTGCAACATATGAAAACGGAGTTGTTATTATTTCACTTCCCGGTTCAATATCCAGAGCTTTTATCGCCATTTGCAAACCGGTTGTTGCACTTGTAACAACTTTTATATCCTGAACATTTAAATATGTTTTTAATTTCTGTTCAAGCTCTTGCAGTAAAACGCCGTAATCCGTAAATGTCTGATTTTTATAAGCTCTTTTTATAAAATCAGTATATTCTTTTAGCGGGGGCAAAAATGCCCTTGTCGTAAATATCTCTTTTTCTGCCATTGGAAACTTTTCTTAATAAATTATGCCAACTGCGGTTAAATATAAGCTGCAATATTTGCATACAATGGTTGTACCTTATTTCTATACTATCTCTTCATACTAATATGTCAATATGTAAGTATTTGTTGACATATTTTGCTAATGTTTTTACAATTAAAATTAATATTTTAGGAGATTTTTATGTCTAATAATACTATTAATGAGTTTATAACGTATATAACTTTCAGATGCAATTACAGATGCAAAATGTGTACTCAGGAAGGAATTTCAAAAACTAAAGAGTTAAGTGCGAAAGAATGGGAGAAAATTTTTAAAGATATAGAAAAAAATTACCCTGGTTCAACACTTATTATACTTGGTGGAGAACCGACACTTCATAAAGATTTTGCAGAAATTCTCGAGCGTGCATCAAGACAAAATATTCACAAACATATCGTCTCAAACGGATATTTTCTTGAACAGTATTTACCTGTCATAAAGAAAAATTATTGCGGTGTAACAATTTCTATTGACGGTATCGGAGATACTCACGATAAAATCAGAAACCACGAAGGTGCTTTTGAAAAAGCCGAAGGCGTTATAAAAAAGATGTATGAGATGAATCAAAATCTTTTGGAAGGCGAAATACCTCTTTATTACAATATAAACTTTGTCATGTTGCCTGATAATATTAATGAAATCTATGATTTTATTGACAGAATGCTGCAATACGACCCGAGAGAAATTGTTTTAAACCATCCGAGATATGTTTCTACGGAAAAAGATAATACAATGCAATCTATTATGTCATCTTTATACACAGGACCTTATACAAGCAGATTAATGATGAGGCAAGATACGTCTTTTGACAAGGATTATGTTCAAAAACTCAATGAAATTGTAAAAGACGTAAAATCGAAATATAATCCGAAAATTATAAAAGAACTTCCTGATTTTTATGACGAGCAGGAACGCTTAGACTATTATAACGATGAAAAAGCATATAAATTAAGAAAAAGCAGAAGATGTCTTTCTCCATACAAAATTCCGTTCTTTTTCCCTGACGGAAGTATAGCAAGCTGTCTGTACAATGTTTGCGGTAATGCTTTAAAAACACCCATTTCAAAGATATGGAACGGGGACGTTGCAAATAAAACCAGATTTTATTTGGATACAAACGGTAATTTCCCAACCTGTGCAAGATGCACTTGTTTTTATAAGGAAGAATGTGAAGAATAGGGTTTTATGGAACAACTTTCAAAAGAACAAAAAGCAAGAGATTTATTTCGACAAGGTTATAATTGTGCACAATCGGTTTTTTGTGCTTTTTGTGAAGATGTTGGCATTGATTTTAAAACAGGATTGAAATTATCTTCTTCTTTCGGCGGAGGTATGGGCAGATTAAGGGAAGTTTGCGGAGCTGTCAGTGCTATGTTTATGATAGCGGGTTTAAAATACGGATATACTTCACCCTGTGATGACGATAAAAAAGCCGCTCATTATAAGCTGATACAAGATTTGGCAGAAAAATTCAAACAGGAAAATCATTCTATTATATGCAGAGAACTTCTCGGATTAGATTCTGACGGGTATTTTCCTTCAAAAAGGACCGAAGAATATTATAAAACAAGACCTTGTGAAGAATTAGTTGCTTCTGCCGCTTTAATTATTGAAAAAAATTTGTAAGTGTAATTCTTACAAACCGGTTGTTTCAGTACTTGAATTAAGCTTTGAGAGTTTTATGTAATAGAAAATAATGGATTTATATAACTGTTTATAACAAAGTATATAAATCCGGCATCATATCCGAATAATAGCAAAGTAGACTGTTATTCCGAGGGAACGAAGTGCCCGAGAATCTATGCCATACTCTAAGTGACAACACAAAAAGAACTGTCATACTGAGCGGTAGCGAAGTATCTCTTAATTTTTTAAGTTCATGTAAAAAGATTCTTTGTGCTATGCACTCTGAATGACAACAATTTGGATGCTTTGGAGTATTGATTTCGTATCTTTTATTTGGACCAAGTTAAATATTAATTATACTTCTTAGAGGTGAATAAGTTTACTATAAGAACTAATTTATTTTATTATTTTTAACGTAGTCATTAATTAATTTTGAAGCAAGATTGCTTGCGGAACGATTATCTTTTTTGGCAAGGTTTTTAAATTCCTCAAATATTCCTTTTTCTATAATAACTACAAACCTATGCATATCTTCTTTTATTGTCATTATAAACCCTTTTGTATATTTGCATCTTAATCAATTTGAAACAGTTTATAATGAGTTTGCAAACTAAATATTAAGATAAGAAAGAAAAACATATGATTGAAGACATGATTTGAGAAACAGAGGTTAATCATCGTGCAATAAAATTGATTTCAATTTTTTACGAGATTATCTTTTGGACAATATTTGTTCATATATAGAAGAAAAATCTCAAAAAGACAGATTAGAAAATATTTTAGCAATAGTTTATACAATTTAATTGCTTGCTGATAACTTGAAAAGAATAAACGAAAAATATTATAAACGTATCTGCGAACAAAAATATAACTAAAAATTGCTAAAAAAAATATATTTTAATATAATTGTTTTGAGGTGGAGTTATGAATTTTGACTTTATTAAAAAACATCCCGATTTATTTACTTTTATAGGATTATCCGTTATTTTTTATTTCATATTTATTTTTGGAATAGGTTCTTATCCCTTAATGGATATTGATGAAACAAGATACGCTTCAATGGCACATGATATGTTTTGCTCCAAAGATTTTATGACTCTCTATCTAAACGGAGAATATTTCTTTGAAAAACCACCGTTGTTCTTTTGGTTAGAATGTTTATCGTTCGGACTTTTCGGCAGAATTAACGAATTTACCGTCAGATTTCCTGTTGCAATGCTTGGTTTGTTATGTTCATTTTTAGTTTATTTTACGGGTAAAAAAATTGTTTCAAGAAAATTTGGAATTATTTCTGCTTTAATTCTTGCAACATCAGCAGAATTTTTTATACTATCCAAGTTTTCCATTCTTGATATAGTATTAACTTTTTGTACAACTTTTTCAATTTTCTTCGGATTTATGACATTATTTTGCGAAGAAAAAAATAAAAAATGGTTCTGGTGGTTGTTTTACATTTTTTCAGGACTTGCCGTTCTGGCAAAAGGAATTCCTGGGTTTGTTCTTCCCTTTGGAACAATGTTTTTTGTATACATTACAGCAAAAAAATTCAAAGAGCTTTTTAAACCGATGTTTTTTATTCCGGGATTTATAATATTTTTTGCAATTGTTTTACCCTGGCATTTATTAATGTTAGACAGGCATGATCCTTTATTTTTCAATGAATATATTATGAAACACCATATTGCAAGATTTACCACTTCTGCTGATTTGGGAAGAAAACAGCCCGTGTGGTTTTTTGCGGTAACTATACTCTGGGGATTTTTTCCGTGGATTTTACCGTTGATTGCATCTTGTAAAAATTGGTTTTTGAAAATTGTGCAAACCTTTAAAAACGGTTTCGATTTTAACAAAATGGATAATTTGCAAAAATTTGTTACTATAAATGCAATAGCTGCAATATTTACACTTGCTTTCTTTTCAAGTTCAAGTTCAAAACTGGTGACTTATATTTTACCGATTTATCCGTTTTTAGCTTGCTTAACTGCAAAAATAATTATAGATTACAGCCAAAATGAAGAAATTAACAAATTTATAAGTATAATAAATTTTGTTTTTGGTGCAATTTTTATAGCTGCAGGATGTGCAATTCCATATATTATTAAGCCGTTTTTCCCTTCTGAAATAAGCAGTTTTGCTTTTGAGTTAACTCCGTTTTCACCAATATTAATTATTGGAGGTATTTTATTACTTGTATTTACAATTAAAAAATCAAAAAAACAGCTTTTTATCTCTGTTATAGCAATTATGATAATGCTATCGTCAATAGGTATTCCGACCGCATTTAAGTTTGATTATCTCTTTGGTCAAAATGATTTAATGGAGTTTGCAAAACAAGCAAAGGAAAATAATCAACAACTCGCATCTTTCGGATTTGGAAGAAGATTTTCTTTGAATTATTACTATCAAAAACACGTTATTTATGAGCAATTCCCGATTTATGAAAAATTGCAGGAATTATTAAACGATGACAACACTGTCGTCGTTATAAAAAATAAAGATTTGGAAGAATATAAAAAACACGCAAAATTTGCTGTAACAAAAAACGGATACAAATATTTGCTGATAAAAAAGGATAAGTAATGGAAGTTATTGTAAATGCTGATGATTTTGGAATGAGCAGAAGCGTTAATACGGCTATTGTTGATGGATACAAAAGAGGTATTTTGACGAGTACATGTATTATGGCAAACATGCCATGGTTTAATGATGCAGTATTGAAACTTTCCGAAATTAAAGATATCGGTTTAGGTGTTCATCTTAACATTATTGAATACAAAACAATTTTAAAAACTCCGATTAAAAACAGTAAATTGTATAATAAAGAGGGATTTTTTAATAACGGATTCTTACAAATGATTATAAAATCTTTTGATAAAAAATTTATGGAAGAAGTTGAAAAAGAATTTCGCACTCAAATTGAAACTGTTTTGCAATATGCTCATCCAGACCATCTTGATTCTCATGTTCACACACACGCTATTCCTAATATTTTTAAACTCGTATGTAAATTGGCAAAAGAATACCATATTCCCTGTGTTAGAACGCAGTTTGAACATCTTTATTTTGATGGAAATAAAAAGAACTTTATTAACCTTAAATATTATATAAATCTTATAAAAATTATTATTTTAAACACTTTTACATTTATAAACCGTAAAACGGCAAAAAAATACGGTATAAAGACAAACGACTGCGTAATAGGTGTTGGCTACACAGCAATGATGAATGAAAATACAATTCAAAAAGGAATAAACAAAGTCAAAAATAAACAAGAAATTCTTGAGGTAATCTGCCATCCCGATTTAAATATTGAAAGACAGTCGAATTTAAATGAATACTATGCTGTTGTTAATCCTGAGATGTTAAAGTTCTTAGAAAACTTAAATACAATTTCATATAAAAATCTTTCGACAAAATAAGTTATTTTTGAAAATAAGATTTAAAAATGAATTTAAGAATTTTAAAACCATCACCAAAAATACTAAGTTTACTGTTAGAATCTTCGGGTCTCGGGAAATAATCACAACTGTATTCTCTTACTTTTATATGTTTTTTAGATGCCATAATGTGTATTTCCGCTTCAATTTCAAAGCCTTTTGTTACAAAATTAAAAGACTTTAAAAAATCTTTTTTCAATAATTTATATCCTGATAAAATATCTGTGCAATTGCACTCAAACAAACAAGAAAATAATTTGTTGAAAAATGAATTACCAAATTTTCTTAAAGATTTAAAAGCACTTTTATCTTTTGCATTTCTCTTTACATTAATCAAATCAATTTGTTCTTTTTCAATTATTTCGGCAAATTTTTGCAAATCTTTTGTATCATAAGTTAAATCTCCGTCAACAAAGCAATATATTTCTGCATCAATTTCATTGACAGCTTTTTTTAAAGCATTCGCCTTACCCGCTTTTTCTTCGGATAATAATATCATATTTGAATTTTTTTCAATTACACTTTTTGCTTTTGATGCAGTGTCATCTTCGGAATTATTATCCACAACACAAATAACAGCATCCGAAAGATTTTGCTCCGTTAACTTTTCAAGTACGGCAGCAATTGTTGCTCCTTCATTTTTACAAGGTATTATAACAGCAAGCTTTGTCATACTTTTTCCTTTAAAAATTGGTCTGTATCTTGTTTTTTATAAAAATACTCTTAAAATTATACAATACATATTAAAAAAAACCAATAATTTTGTAATATAAAGAGGCTGCATTTAACAGCCTCTTTATCATTTTAAGATTACAAAATTTTTATACGATACCTTGAGCTCTCATAGCTTTTGCAATTACTCTGAAAGCAGCAATGTTTGCACCTGCGGCATAATTTCCCGGACAACCGTATTTTTCGGCAGCTTTTTCACAGGATTTAAAAATATTTACCATAATTCGTTCAAGACGATTATCTACTTCTTCAAAAGAATAATAATATCTCATACTGTTTTGTGACATTTCAATTGCAGAAGTTGAAACACCGCCCGCATTTGCTGCCTTTGCAGGAGCAAAAAGGACATCGTTCTTTTGTAAATATTCAATTGCTTCCGGAGGTGTCGGCATATTTGCACCTTCTCCGACTGCTAAAACGCCGTTATTTACAAGTTTTGTAGCAGATGTTAAAGATAATTCGTTTTGTGTTGCACAAGGAAGTGCAATATCCGTCGGAATTTCCCAAATAGGTGAATCTACACCTGTTTTTTCAATGTATTCGGCATTCTTATGTTCTCTTAAATATTCCTTAATTCTGCCTCGCTCAACTTCCTTGATTTGTTTAACAAGTGCTAAGTCAATACCGTTTTTATCATAAATACATCCGTTAGAATCACTCAATGCAATAACTTTAGCACCGTATTGCTGAGCTTTTTGGCAGGCATATATAGCAACATTTCCCGAACCTGAAATAGTCACTTTTTTACCTTCAAATGTTTGATTGTTATTAGCTTTAAGCATTTCTCTCATATAATAAATTAAACCGTATCCGGTAGCTTCCGTTCTTGCCAAAGAACCGCCGTATCCAACGGCTTTTCCTGTCAAAACTCCGCCTTCATAACCGTTTTTTATACGTTTGTATTGACCGAATAAATATCCGATTTCTCTGCCGCCAACACCGATATCACCTGCCGGAACGTCAACATCCGCACCGATATGACGATATAATTCCGTCATAAAGCTTTGGCAAAAACGCATAACCTCTCCGTCTGTTTTACCCTTCGGGTCAAAGTTGCTTCCGCCTTTTGCTCCGCCAATTGGCAATCCGCTCAATGCATTTTTGAAAATTTGTTCAAAACCTAAAAATTTCATAATGCTTTGATTTACACTCGGATGGAAACGTAAACCGCCTTTATATGGACCTATTAAAGAGCTGTATTGCACTCTGTATCCTCTGTTTACTTGAACTTGTCCTTTATCATCCACCCAGGGAACACGGAAGGAAATAATTCTTTCCGGTTCAATAATTCTTTCTAAAAGTGCGTTCTTTTCATAATCATCATGTGCTTCAATAACTGGCTCAAGACTTGTTAATACTTCCGTAACTGCCTGTAAAAACTCCGGTTCATTCGGATTTTTTTTAACGGTATCATCTAAAACTTTTTTTAAATAACTGTTCATTTTTTTGCCTTTTTTAATATGTATCTGCAACTTTTATACTATTTTTTTTCAAAAAATTCAACAAACAAACTAAAATTTTTACAAAAACAATAAAAAAATATAAAAAAGTCCTCGAAAAAATTTTTTCGAGGACTTTTTTATTTTTATGCAAATTAAAATTTAACCTTTAATAATTTTGATTCCGGAAGAAGTTCCTAAACTCGCAGCACCTGCATTTATCATTGCTTCCGCAGCTGCTTTGTCACGTACTCCGCCTGAAGCTTTAACTCTTAAACCTGCTGCATGGACAGTATCATACATTAATTTTACATCTTCAGCTTTTGCACCGACTCCGCCGTTTACAAAACCTGTAGATGTCTTTACAAAATCAGCTTTTGCTTCAATTGCACATTTACAAGCTTTTTCAATTTCTTCTTTTGTTAAATAATCTGTTTCCAAAATAACTTTTAAAACAGTTGCTCTGCAAGCAGCTTTTACTGTTTTAATATCTTCCGTTACAACATCCCATTCGGCATTTTTTGCAGCTTGTATATTTAATACCATATCAACTTCATCTGCACCGTCTTCAATAGCTCTTTTTGCTTCAAAAGCCTTTGCATCAGAAACCATTGCTCCCAAAGGAAACCCAACAACCGTAACAACTTTTACGCCTGTTCCTTTTAACGTTTCTGCCGCTTTTTTGACATTAATCGGATTAACACATACTCCTCTAAATTTATTTTCTTTTGCTTCGGCATATAAATTATTAAGAGCTTCGTTAGTTGCCGTAGGTTTTAAAAGTGTATGTTCAATAAATTCATTCATGTTCATTTTTGCCTCCTAAATTGCCTCTAATACTTTTGTTGATTTGAATTTCTTTGGTGAACAATGTTCAATATACTTTTTTAAAAGTTCAAAACAGGGTTTTGTAACATTTATATTCGCAAGTTTATCATAATCTGTTTTTATATTGAAGTCAGTATTTTGTAAAGTTTTTAAAAAGTCTTTTATTTTAGGATGAATTCTTTCGTTTTTTTCTCCTAAACAAGAATGATTTTCACAAATTAATCCGCCGTTTTCATAAGAAAATTTAGAATAATTCTGCCCGATTTCTTTTTGACATAAATTGCATACGTCAAATTCCAAAGCATATCCGAATATACTCATTACTTTTAATTGAAATCTGATAGTTGCAAGCAAAATTTCAACTTCCGTAGCACTTTCCGATATTTTTGCAAGAACTCCGTACAATAAATTGTAAATTTCTTTACTGTCTTCATCATTCTCTTCACCGAAATTTTTAATTGTTTCAGCACAGTACATTGAATAAAACATTTTTTCTGCACTCTGCCGAATTCTGAAAAATGAATTTACAATTTCCGCTTGCGAAACAGTATCCATTGACCGCCCCTTACTCAAAAGAAGATTGTTTGCAACAAACATATCCATCCTTCCGCAAAGTTTACCGTTAGGCTTTTTTGAACCTTTCGCCATGCATTTTATAAGCCCTTTGTCTTTAGAATACATTAAAACGACTTTGTCAGCTTCACCAAAGTCATAAGATTTTAAATTAATAGCATTTGTTGTATATTTCTGCTTCATTTTTATACGTCAAAATTTGCTCCGTGATAAGCTCCACGCATATATTGTTGAAGTTCAATCTTATTATCACTGAAATACAATGCATCTTCTTTTGAAATAACACCGCTTCTGAACAAATTGAACAAAGAAAGATTTAATGAAATCATATCATTAAAATTACCTTTTTTAATTAAATCATAAATTTGTTCAAGTGAATCTCTGGCAATAAAATCTTTAACAGTAGGAGTTACAACCATTATTTCACAAGCAGGAATACGAGACGGTTTATCTTGTCTGGGTATTAATCTTTGAGCAATCGTTCCTCTTAAACATTCTGATAATTGCTTTCTTATGTATTCTCTGTCTTTTGGTTCGTAAAATCCTAAAATACGATTTACCGTTTGTATAGAATCGTTTGTGTGCAATGTTGCAAGAATAAGGTGACCTGTTTCTGCTGCTTTAAAAGCTGCGGTCATCGTTTCTTTATCTCTTATTTCGCCGATAAAGATAACATCAGGATCCTGTCTTAATGCATATTTGACACCATCAGGATAAGAAGCCGTATCTACTTCAAGCTGACGCTGTGTAATAATCGACCTGTTTGCCGTAAATACAAATTCTACAGGGTCTTCAATAGTTATAATGTGTTTATCATAAGTATTATTAATATGATTAAGTAATGCCGCAAGTGTAGAGGATTTTCCGCTTCCTGTTGCTCCCGTTACCAAAACAATTCCGTTTGAGTATGTTGTAAACTGTTCTATTGATTTCGGCAAATTTAATTCTTCTATTGTCGGTATTGAATATGAAATTACACGAATGACCATAAACATTCTGCCGAGTTCGTGGGATAAATTTACACGGAAACGTGCAACATTCGGAAGATCGTATGCAAAATCCAAATCAAAAGACTCAAAAGCCTTGTTTCTAAGCGAATGTGGAAGTAATACCTCAAGCATTTCAAAGAAATCAGGTTCTGTTGTTACAGGAAGTTTTGTTCTTACTATCTTCCCGTCTTTTCTCAGTGCCGGAGCGTCATTAATCTTGATATGAATATCTGATATTCCCTTTGCAACTGCACTTTTTAATAAATTTATAATACTAAAATTTGCCATACACTTACAAAATCTTTCAATTTACACAATACATAACTTTTTATATAATAACAGATTTGTAAAATTTGCACATTATATTGCGAAACATTAACGTTTAAAAAATTGAAAATTACAAATTCTTCTCTTAAACTCAGTATGACATAGATACTTCGGCTAAAGCCTCAGTATGACAGTCTGTGTCATTACTAATCTGTATTTTGTGAATGGAGAATCTCTTTTGGATAAATTGAAAATTATAGATATTTTCATATTATCCTGTATTATAACTCTTTTACTTAAGATACTTCGGTCACAAATTGATGATTGTCCTTAATATGACAATTTATTTTCACTCAGTTGACATAAATTCTTCGGTCACTTCTTCCTCTTGCAAAAAACATTCACCGGACGTTTTTTGCGGCGGCAGAGTCCTCAGAATGACGGATTACTTGTCATTCTGAGTGCGTAGCACGAAGAATCTTTTTGAAATAAATGAAAATAGATAATTAAACATTATAAATACTTCATCTGTAAATTGCTGTTTATCTTAAATATTATGCAACTTTTGTGCAATTTTGCATAAACTGTTTCAATTTTATACAGCCGTTATAAATTACCTTCAAACCCCGGGGAACGTACCGGCAATGATGAATAACTCGGATTTGAAAAAACGGATTTTTTTATGTATTTATCTGAATAATTCCCTTTTTCAAGGAGTTTCTTTAATAAGTTTTCTCTTGTGACAAGCGGGTGTGCAATATCATTTAAATTGGGGTATTTGTCGCAAAGCTGCGTCCAAACCGAAGCTTCCATTGTCCAGGCATAAGTTTCTTCATTTAAAGAGTCAAATTCATCCTGGTGTAATGCTTCATGAGCGAGTATTGCCGCAATTGCAGCTGCAGGAGCATCTGCGTGTTTGTGGTTTATATAAATATTTAATTTACCCGCTTGCCTCCAGCCAAGAGCATCAAAAGTTGAATATTCTTTTTTTATTTCACTCAAATCTTTAAACTTAATTGCCATTGGTTTCTTTGTTAAGTTATCCCCTAAAATTGCTTCATAAGAAAATTTTCCGACAGTATCTTTTAAAAGCTCAAGTGCTTCTATAATTCTGTCTTCACTGCTTATTTTTTTGTATTTTTTTTGAAATTCTTTATCGTCAAAAGACAAAACATCAGCCTGTGAATTTTGATTTTTATCAAAATTTTTTACTGCTTGTGACTTCGTTTGATTTTGTTTCTTAAAACTTGTTCGTGAAGTATCTCCAAATGCTTTTGCAACTTCTTTCGGCATAGCACCTTGATTTGTTTGCGGAGATTTTGCTTCATTTAAAAATGCTGTATATTCAATCGGATTTCCCTGAGCTTTTATCTTATTCTGCAAGACAACAAGCGGATGTTGATAATTTTCAAGGTTAGGATTTCTGTCAAGCATTTGCGACCAAACAGCTATTTGCAAATTCTTTGCAGCTTCTCTGTCACTGCTCGTTTTTGTTGTATTTACAAGAGCCTCTCTTGCAATAACCGGTGCAAGAGCTTCCGACGGTGCATTAATATATCTTGAATTTATTCTTATTTCATACCTTTTACCGACAAAAACCCCATAAGCATCAGTATTCTTAATTTTGTTGTCATTTGATTCACTTACAAAAAATATCTTTATCGGTAAGGTCGTTTTATTTTGACCAAATACAGAGGAATAAGAAAAATCTCCCGCACTGCC
Organism: Candidatus Gastranaerophilaceae bacterium; assembly: GCA_051875035.1. Taxonomy (GTDB): domain Bacteria; phylum Cyanobacteriota; class Vampirovibrionia; order Gastranaerophilales; family Gastranaerophilaceae; genus RUG841. Next base: position 28,488 of record JBJEGL010000235.1, read on the forward strand.
CTGTAAAAGTTCACATGCTGTTATAATTCTCTCGTTTTTGGTAATATCAGAATATT
>JBJEGL010000236.1:0-1879 GCA_051875035.1 Candidatus Gastranaerophilaceae bacterium
TCTGCTTCGACTTGAATTTTTAATTTTTCAACTTCTTGTCTTGCAAGTTCTTCTTTCTTTAATCTTGCTTCTTCTTTTTCTTTTTGAGCCATTAAAACATCTCTTTCGGCATTCGCTTTTGCTACTTCTCCAAGTTTTAACGCTTCTGCTTGTTTAACCGCAAGAGATGCATTGTAATCGGCTATGTTTGCTTTTGCAATGTTTTCACCTTCAACAGCTTGAGCTTCCAAGTTTGATGTTTTAATACGCTGTTCTTTTTGAGCATTTGTTTTACCTATTAATGTTTGTGCTAACTGTTCTGCAATTTGAACTTCTTTGATTTTTTGTGCTTCTGCTTCTCCGATTTCCGCAGTTGAATTAATGTTTGCTGTTTGAACACGTTGTTCTTTTTCTGCATTTGTTTTACCGATTAATGTCTGTGCAGTTTGTTCCGCAACTTGAACTTCTTTTTCTTTATTTGCTTCAGCTTCACCAACCGCACCAAGTTTTTCTTGTTGTGCAACTTCAACTTTTGCTTTGTTTATTGCTTCTGCAGCTGCTTTTTTACCGATTGCATCGATATAACCGGATTCATCTGTAATATCTTTGATATTTACGTTAATGATTTCAAGTCCGATTTTATTTAATTCTGTATTTACATTTGAATTAATTTGTTCTAAGAATTTTTCTCTGTCCTGGTTAATTTCTTCAATGGTTAATGTTGCAATCGCAAGACGCAATTGACCTAAAATGATATCACTTGCTTGTGTTATGATATCTTGCTTTGATAAACCCAACAAACGTTCTGCTGCATTTAACATTATGTTTTCTTTTGTTGAAATTCCAAAAGTAAATGTCGCAGGAACCGCAACACGAATATTCCCTTTAGATAATGCTCCTTTTAAATCAATATCTGTTGCCATCGGTTCTAATGATAGTACGCTGTAATCTTGTATTAACGGAATTATAAAGGTTCCTCCGCCGTGTACACATTTTGCTGTAGAATTATTGCCTGTTTTACCGAAAACTACGATAATCTTGTTTGACGGACAGCGTTTATACTGATTTGCAATAAAAAATATTATTGCAAGTACAATTAAGGCTGGAACTCCGAACGCCGCCATAAAAACCGGGTCTAAATACATTTTTTCTCTCCTTTATCCTTTTGTTATGTATATTTGGTTGTTTTCTACTTTTATTACTTTTATTATTGAAAATGAATCTATTTTTTTATCAGACATATTTATTGCATTTAACGTTGTTAATTTATTATTTAAATCAATTTCAATCTGACCTTCTTCATTTGCCTCAAAACTTGTATATGCTTTGCCTGTTTTGTTGACAAGTTCATTATAATCAACAACTATTCTTTTGTTTAGTTTTTTTACATTATACATTAAATATGCAGATAAGAACATAAATGCTAAACCAACAATACACGCAATTAATAAAGCTATTTTACCGCCGGTCTGAAATTGAACAAGAGCAGCAAGTCCGCTCCAGCCAAAACCCATAAAAAATGCAAGAATTGATTGTATTGATAAAAAATTGAAGGAAATATCACATTCGCTAACTGTGTTAAAATCCGTTTCAACTTCAGCGTCTCCGCCAACAAAAACAAATAATGCAAGTTTTATAACGTACAAGACCGTTGAAAATATACTTACTGCTATAAATATATTATATAAATTTAAAAAATCAGGCATGCCATCTCCATTTTCGTTAATTATTATAATAACATATATTAAATAATTATTTTTTATTATGATTAATATTGTAACTTGAGTTTAAGTTTGAGAATTTTTTGTATATTATCAAAAATTTAATAAAATTAAAAAAGATTTAAAAAAAATTTCCAGTAAAAGAATGAAATTTTTTCATTTTTTCTAATAAATATTAT
>JBJEGL010000237.1:0-1875 GCA_051875035.1 Candidatus Gastranaerophilaceae bacterium
TCAAGACAACGAGTAACGACTTTTTGTGAAGCAAAATCCAAGACAGTAACAGGGGGTGAAGAATCTTTTTGCCCGACTTGAAAATTAAAAACGAATAATTAAAAGTAGATACTTTAGAGTAAATTCTTAATATTATTGTCATTCTGAGTGCGTAGCACGAAGAATCTTTTTACATAAATTGAAAAATACAGATACTTGCTTATATTTAGTTGCTATAGATACTTCGGCTAAAGCCTCAGCATTACACAGATTCTTCGGTCACTTCGTTTCCTCAGAATGACAGCAATAATTTATGTATAAAAAATCTTTTTTAATTAAAAATTACAGAAAAAAGATTTTGTGATTTTACGAAAGTTACTGTCTTTTTCGTTATTCTAAACTCCTTGTTTTTCCATGTTGACAAACAAATTAAGAGATGTTATAAAATTTATTAGGGAATTAAATCACGAATAAAGGAGATGTTAATATGCCTAAAAAACAAGAAAAAGTTGAAATCGAAAAACAGCTTGTTGATACTCCGGAAGCTCTTGATGCTCTTATTGACAGAGTTAATAAAGCACAAAAGATTTTTGCTGGATATACACAAGAACAAGTTGATAAAATTTTTAAAGCTGCAGCAACAGCAGCAAACAAAGCTCGTATTCCTTTGGCAAAAATGGCTGTTGAAGAAACAGGAATGGGTATTGTCGAAGACAAAATCATTAAAAACCATTTTGCATCAGAATACATTTACAACAAACACAAAAATGTTAAAACTTGCGGTGTTATTGAAGAAGATAAAGCAAACGGAATTAAAATCGTTGCTGAACCGTTAGGTGTTTTAGCAGGTATTGTTCCTACTACAAACCCAACATCAACGGCAATTTTCAAATCATTAATTGCTTTAAAAACGAGAAACGGAATTATTTTTTCACCGCACCCGAGAGCAAAAGAATCAACGATAGCAGCAGCAAGAATAGTTTTGGAAGCTGCTGTTAAAGCTGGAGCTCCGGAAGATATTATCGGCTGGATAGATGTTCCTTCTATTGAATTGTCCGGTCAGTTGATGAAACACAAACACATTGCCTGCATTTTAGCAACAGGCGGTCCGGGCATGGTAATGGCAGCATATTCTTCAGGTAATCCTGCATTAGGTGTAGGCCCGGGCAACACACCTGCGGTAATTGATGAAACAGCAAATATCCAAATGGCAGTTTCTTCAATATTGATGTCAAAAACATTTGATAACGGTATGATTTGTGCATCAGAACAATCTGTTATCGTTGTTGACAGCGTTTATGAAGAAGTTAAAAAAGAATTTGAACGCAGAGGTGCATATTTATTAAATGATGCAGAAATGCAAAAATTAATTGATTGGCCGATTATTGATCCGAAAAGAGGAACGGCAAATGCCGAAATCGTTGGTCAATGTGCACACAGAATTGCGGAAATGGCAGGCTTCTCAGTTCCTGAAAATGCAAAAGTTTTAATTGCACAAAGAAACGAAGTAAATTGGGATGATCCTTTCTCAAGAGAAAAATTATCACCGGTTCTTGCAATGTATAAAGCTTCAGATTTTGAAGATGCTTCCGAAAAGGCATACTATTTGGTATCCAGAGGCGGAGCAGGTCACACGGCAGTTCTTTATACGGATGAAAGACACAAAGAAAGAATCAATGCATACGCACAAAAAATGCCGACATGCAGATTATTGGTCAACCAACCTTCAAGCCAAGGCGGTATTGGAGATTTGTATAACTTCAAATTGGAACCGTCATTAACTCTCGGCTGCGGTTCTTGGGGCGGAAACTCCGTATCCGGTAACGTTGGTGTTAAGAACCTGTTAAACTACAAAACCGTAGCAGAAAGGAGAGAAAATATGCTTTGGTTCAAGGT
>JBJEGL010000238.1:0-1873 GCA_051875035.1 Candidatus Gastranaerophilaceae bacterium
AAGGAAAAACAGTACGGTGCTGCCGTGGAGAGAATCTCTTTCAGACATAAAAAATATGGCTGGAAGAGATACTCTGTAGAATTTTTATTTAAAAATTCTACAGAGTATCTTATGCCTTTTGGAAAAGATCCATATATGCGACTATTTTTGTCAAATATTTCTCTAAGGCCATCGTGCCATAATTGCCGATTTAATAAGTTAGACAGACCTTCGAACATCACAATTGGTGATGCTTGGGGGATTAATAATATTCATCCTGAATTAGATGATGATAAAGGGACATCGGTTGTTTTGGTGAGAGGTGAAAAGGGCAAGGAACTGTTTGATGCCATCAAAGATGATTTAATATATCTGGAAGATGATGTTGATAAATTATTACCTCCAAATTCAGGTGGAAGAAAATCTGTAAAACCGCATTACAAAAGAAAAAAATTCTTTAAGGAAATTGATAATCAGGATGTGACTGATTTGATTGAATTATTAAAAATACCTTTGTATAGAAAAGTGATAACTAAATTTAAAGCAATAATCAGAAAATGCGTGAGGTAAGGAGAAATTGAGATGAATTATAAAAAAATAATAAGCTCACGTGCTTTGAGAATTAAAATTATGCAGGCATTGAGCTTTTTGCCTGATAGTATGATAGTCAAGCTACAGTATAAAATAAAAACAGGGCACACACTTCATTTGAAGAACCCTGTCAGGTATACTGAGAAATTGCAGTGGTATAAACTCAATTATAAAAATCCTGTATTAAAGGATTGCGTTGACAAATATAATGTACGTAAATTTGTTGAAGAGCAAGGCTTGAGCAATATTCTTAATGAGTGTTACGGAGTTTTTAATTCTCCGAAAGAAATTGACTTTGGCAGTCTGCCTGAAAAGTTTGTATGCAAGGATACACTTGGGGGCGGAAGTACATCGGTTATATTGGTCGATAAGGACAATGTTAATCTTGCAGAACTGAAAAAGACAATGCAAAAGTGGGTTGATGAGCCTACAGACAAAAAACACCCGGGAAGAGAATGGCCGTATGATAATCAAAAGCATCGTATTATTATAGAAAAATTTCTTGAACAGGATAATGGGGATTTGGCAGATTTTAAGTTTTTCTGCTTTAACGGCAGGGTGAAATGTTTCTATGTAAGAACTGATTATGCCAAGAGCCATAATGCCGGTAAAATGGCATTCTTTAACAGAGATAAAGAGTTGCTTGACGGAGTCGGTATGGATTATTGTAATACTGCAACGGAAGCCCCTGAATTAGTTCCTGAGATTGATCAAATGATTATATATGCAGAAAAGCTTTCAAAGGATTTTCCTCATGTCAGGGTTGATTTTTATGATGTAAACGGTCAAGTTATATTCGGAGAACTGACATTCTATAATGCAAGCGGTTATATGAAATTTATTCCCGATGATTTTGATAAAGAATTAGGAAAAGAGTTTGTTCTTCCAAGAAAGGGTGAAAAGTAATGAGATATATCAGTATTGCTTGCGGAATGGTTAAAGCCGCATTAATATCTGTATTTTCGGGTGGTAAAATAAAATACAAAAACCCGATTCGTTTGAATGCCGGAGCAAGATTCAGCGTACGATCGGGAGGAAAAATTATTCTTGGTAAACATGTATCTCTGAATCACAATGCAAGGTTGGGTGTTACGGAAAATGCTTGTATGGAAATCGGGAGTTTCACAAGCGTTGGTGATAATAATGTAATTGTTGCACGGGAAAAAATTTCTATCGGCAATAATGTTATGATTGGTCCCAATGTGTGTATTTACGACCATGACCATATATTTAAAGAAGATGGTATTATGCGAGAACTCGGCTATGAAACAGCACCCGTTACCATTGAAGATAATGTGTGGCT
>JBJEGL010000239.1:0-1849 GCA_051875035.1 Candidatus Gastranaerophilaceae bacterium
TTACCCCAAGAATACCTCTCGATATTCCGAGTAGTCTTTTACACTACTGTTGCACCTGAACCCTTGCGGGTTGTTTACTTTTCTGTGGCACTATCCACGCAGTCACCTGCTCCGGACGTTATCCGGCGATATGCCCTTGAATGCCCGGACTTTCCTCATACGGTATGTTCATCCGTACGCAGTTATCCGATTGGTTCCGACCCAATTATCGCATATCAATATTTTTCTTATATATTATTTCTTTGTGAGTTAACTTTTGTAAAGTTAATTTATACTGCGAGCAATTATATTCATTCTTTAGTCTTCTTTTTTGGATAAGGTAAAAAACTTTTTAAAAAAATAAATTTTAAACTTACTGTTAAATAAAAAGAACAGTTTAATTACTGTTCTTTTTGTTTTTTATCATCTTCTTGTTTCTGAAGCACTTGCTGATTATTAAAAAATCTTTTTGCGGGATTCGGAATTTTAATATTTTGCAGTGCCATAACTTGATATTTTTTAATCTCAGCGAGTTTTGACTGTTCCGTCATTAAATCTTTTTGAGGGGAGAATGCTGTATTATTGCTGTATTTTGCCGTTCCATTTTTATGCATTACGTGATACAGTATAACATCTATATCTTTTTCATTAATTTGGTATTTTAAAGCTAAATCATTTGCACTTGATGATAACGGTAAATTATAAAGCCATTGTATTGAATTGATATCTCTTTGTGATAAAGAAACATTTCCGTATTGATGAGGAGTATACATAATATCTGTTGTATATGGAGAATGTCCCAACCCGAGAGCATGTCCGATTTCGTGAAGTATAGTATGATAAACTTCATTTTCGTCCATATATTGTGCGTGTAAAATACCGTCAGATAGACCGATTTGTACTTCTGCAGAATAAAGACGTGCTTGAGCATCAAAGTTAAAAAGACAGTATCCGAGGGATTTTCTGTCAACACGTTTCCATTCAAGATTGACTTGTGAATCATTCAAGTTTGATACAAGCTGAAAACGACATTTTCCGCCCGATGCTTGCTCCCATACTCTTAAAGCACGAGTCACCATCCCGTAATATTTACCTTCTTCACCTTTTCCTCTGTACCACCTGAATGGTGCAATATAAAATGTCAACGGGAAAAAATGGTCCGGCCATCTGATTAACCGTCCTTCCTTTAAATTATATTGTAAGTATGTTTCTTTTTCTGCCAAATTAATTGTTTTCCCTTGTTTCTTCCTGTTTCAAAAATTCGCACATACCCTTGAGCCTGTTGTCTTCATTTGCATCAATAAGTTCTTTAACATCCTTGATTTTATTAAGTCTGAAACTTATTTCGGCAATTAAAACACAATCGTTGCAAAGTCTGTAATCTCCGTATCTTACGGAACCTGCAAGCATTTTATATTGTCCGCAGCAATCGCAGTCAAAACCTTCTGTTTCACTGTCAGGATTTTCTTCTATGTCATCAATAACCATTTGTTTTGCAATTTCTTGCATTTCTTTTATCATTTCTTCTTGATTTTGCATATTCTTCTCCTATGAATATTTTAACACATACGACAGGTAGATTGTAGTTTTCATTTTAATTGTAAAATTTTTTACGATAAGTATTACCTTTTTATAACTTTTTGCCTTTTTATTTATGCGGGTATATTATTGCTTTATGAAACTAAATAGACAATCTTATCTAAATACAAGGCGTGATGCCTGGGTCGAAATAAACCTCGATGTAATAGAAAAAAATATTCTCCAATTAAAAAAATATGCTCGTAAAGATGCAAAAATTTTAGCTGTTGTTAAAGCGGATGCGTATGGACATGGCAGTGTTATGATTTCTCCGACTCTGCTCGCTTCAGGA
>JBJEGL010000240.1:0-6871 GCA_051875035.1 Candidatus Gastranaerophilaceae bacterium
TCTTTCGGGAGAAGCGATACTGATTCTTATATAATCAAAATAATCTATACTTGTGGACATTATTAATTGTCTCCTTTATTTACTATTCTTTGAAAGAACTTGGTGTTTCAAAGAAATTGATATTCAACAAATCGGAATCCATATCCGAAAGAACTCGCTTCGGTGCGGATTTTCTTATATCGTCACAATCTGACATAAGGTTGACTTCTTCGCCGCCTTTCTTAGCAACTTGGATGTCCAAACCGATACTTTGAAGTTCTCTTACGAGTACCTTAAATGATTCCGGAATTCCGGGTCTTGGAATATTGTCGCCTTTAACAATTGCTTCGTACGCTCTTGAACGTCCGTTTACATCATCAGACTTAATTGTAAGCATTTCTTGAAGTGTATAAGCTGCACCGTATGCTTCCAATGCCCAAACTTCCATTTCTCCGAATCTTTGTCCGCCAAATTGAGCTTTACCGCCCAAAGGTTGTTGCGTAACAAGTGAATACGGTCCTGTACTTCTTGCGTGAATTTTATCATCTACAAGGTGAACTAATTTCAAGAAGTATATCAAACCAACTGCTACAGGTCTGTCAAAAGACTCACCGGTTCTGCCATCCATAAGAATGACTTTTCCGTCTTCTCTTACCCAATCACAGCCTGATTCTTTGATTCCTCTTAAGAGTTCTGCTTTTGTTGCTTTTTCGGATTGATTTTCTCCGTACATTTCATCGAATGAAGGAGCTTCATAATAATCACCCGTTAAATATGATGCTAAACCTAACAAACATTCGTATGTCTGTCCGATATTCATACGAGAAGGTACACCAAGAGGATTCAATACAATATCAACAGGTGTTCCATCCGGCAAGAACGGCATATCTTCTCTCGGTAATATCCTCGATACAATACCCTTATTACCGTGACGACCGGAAAGTTTATCACCGACTGATACTTTACGCTTTTGTGCAATATAAACTCTGATTACTGTATTTGCTCCGGGTGGTAACTCATCGCCTTTTTCTCTGTCGAATACCTTAACATCGACAACACGTCCGCCTTCTCCGTGAGGTACTCTAAGTGAATTATCTTTAACATCTCTTGCTTTTTCGGCAAAAATTGCTCTTAATAATTTCTCTTCCGGCGGATGTTCGGATTCTCCTTTCGGAGTAACTTTACCAACCAAGATATCATCTGCATATACTCTTGCTCCGATTCTGACAATACCTCTTTCATCTAAGTGACGTAAAGATTCTTCAGAAACATTCGGAACTTCTCTTGTTATTTCTTCAGGTCCTAATTTTGTTTGACGTGCATCAATTTCCAATTTTTCAATGTGAACTGATGTAAATACGTCATCTTGAACTAATCTTTCAGAAATCAAGATAGCATCTTCAAAGTTATATCCTTCCCAAGGCATATACGCCGCTAAGATATTTTTTCCAAGTGAAAGTTCACCAAAGTGTGTAGATGCACCATCTGCAAGAACATCACCTGCTTTAACCACTTGACCCGCTTTTACAATAGGCTTTTGGTTAATGCAAGTATCTTGGTTACTTCTTACATATTTCATTAATTGATATCTGTGATTTTTTCCTGCTTTATCTCTGACACAGACTTCTTCTCCGACAACTCTGTCAACAATACCGTCAACTTCTGAAACTACGACCATTCCTGAATCTTTTGCAGCTCTTTTTTCAAGACCTGTACCAACTACCGGTCTGTCTGTTATCAAAAGCGGAACCGCTTGACGCTGCATGTTTGAACCCATAAGTGCACGGTTAGCATCGTCGTGTTCAATAAACGGAATAACTGATGTTGCAACTGAAATAATTTGAATCGGGGAAACCCCTACATAGTCAACTTTGCTTGAGTCATCAACCGTAAATTCAGATTTGTAACGAACAGGTACTTGTTTTGCTTTGATTGTTCTATCCTTGTTTAATGCAATATCACCGGGTGCAACACGGAAGTTTTCTTCTTCATCTGCTGACATATAGTGAACTTCGTCTGTTACCTTACCATCTTTAACTGCAAAATAAGGTGTTTCGATAAATCCGTAATCATTAACTCTTGCGTGTGTTGCAAGTGAACTGATAAGACCTGCGTTAGGACCTTCAGGTGTTTCAATAGGACAAAGACGTCCGTAATGTGAAGGGTGAATATCTCTAACCGCAAATCCTGCACGTTCTCTTACCAAACCACCGGGTCCTAATGCAGAAATACGTCTTTTGTGTGTTAGCTCTGCAAGCGGATTGGTCTGATCCATAAACTGTGATAACTGTGATGAACCGAAAAATTCCTTTAATGATGCAATCAACGGTTTTGTATTCAATAAATTTAAAGGAGTTAATGTATCGGAATTTTGTAAAGTCATTCTTTCTTTTACAATTCTTTCGATACGGCTTAAACCAACTCTGAATTGGTTTTGAAGTAATTCACCAACTGAACGGATTCTTCTGTTTCCTAAGTGGTCAATATCATCACAACTTCCTTCATCATATGTTAAGTTAATTAAATACTCGATTGTTGCAACTAAATCTTGAGTTGTTAATGTTCTTTGTGTTGCCGGAATATTTAAATTTAATTTTTTGTTTAGTTTGTATCGTCCAACTCTGCCTATATCATATTTCTTTTCATCAAAGAATCTTGCTTCAATAATTTGACGTCCGCCGGCAGCAGATGCAGGATCTCCCGGACGAAGTTTTTTATAAACTTCAATTAATGCTTCTTCCGTTGTCTCTGCTGTATCTTTTTCCAACGTTTTTTTCAAAAACTCAAAATGGGTAAAATGGGTTTCCATTTCGGATGGAGTTATTCCCATTGCTTTTAACAACGTTGTTGCCAAAATTTTTCTGTTTTTGTCTATTTTAACATGGATGATGTCATTTGCATCAGTTTCAATTTTTAACCATGCCCCTCTGTTTGGAATCAAAGTTGCATTGAACAAACGCTTACCTGTCGGAGAAACTTCTCTTTTAAAGTATACACCCGGTGAACGCACGATTTGCGAAACGATTACACGTTCCGCTCCGTTCACAATAAATGTACCTTTGTCTGTCATTGTCGGAATATCTCCGATATAAACTTCTTGTTCTTTAATTTCACCGCTGTCACGGTTGACTAAACGAACCATGACTCTCAGCTGTTTAGCATAAGTTGCATCATGGATTCTTGCTTCTTCAAGCGTATACTTCGGATTATCGAAGGTATAGTTTGGTAAAAAGTGCAACTCCAAACGACCCGTATAGTCCTTAATCGGAGAATAAGAAAGAAATTCTTCTTTCAATCCCTCTTTTAAAAACCATTCAAACGACTTCTTTTGGATTTCAATTAAATCCGGCATGTCGTCTAAACGAGTCTTGGGTATCCCCATCGGCGTTACTCTTTCAGAATATGTTTTCTTTGGCATTTATTCACCTCGCTGCATGTGGCATACTTATTTATCCATTTTTACAAGTATGTTTTTGTACAAAATATTTTACTTTTTCTTTGATATTATTGGGCTTAGAGCCGATTATACTCTTTTATGTTTTTTGGATTAATGGTATTTTTGACACTATTACCCGTTTAAAAATCATAAACCGCTAAATGTTACTCGTCAAGAAAAATAACCTAATTTATAAATTCATCTAAATATTTTTTAACATGTCTAAATATTTATCCCTAAAATCTCATATTTATTGCTTTTATCTGTCAAGCCCCTGTTATTGCCAAACACTATCAGTGTTCTATCTGATAATAAAGATTTTTTAATTTAACTTCATATAAAAATAATGATGGTATAATGTAACAGTTATGCAAAAACAATCCGAAAAAATATCTAAATTACCTTTATTTACGGCTTCAACAATAATTATATCAGTTGTTGTAATTTTTTGTGCCTGTATTACAAGTTTAGTTTTTGTTGAATATTCAAAACAAAAATTTCTAAATTATGCAAAAAATTCAGCTGAAAAACTTGCATATCAAGCATCTGCTGTAATAAATGATACAAAAAATGAAAAAACTTCGATTCTTTTAAGTCTCGCAAAATCAGCGCTTCATAATGATAAAAACATTGTTTATGTTGAATTTACTGATTCAAATGGAAAAGTTCTTTTTTGTGAAAAATCAATAGAATATTTACCTCAAAAGTTTTCCGGAATAAAAGTGAATGTGCCTATTTTAGTAGATAAAGGCGTAAGAAAAAATATAACTATCGGCTATTTAAAAATTAATGTTTCTGATAAGTTTAATCATTCTGAAAATGTAAAATTGATTGCTATAATTTTAAGTTTGTTTGTTTTTTTATGGTTAAGTTTCCTTGTTATAATTGCAGCTTCGAGATTTTTAGCTGCCAAGGAACTTAATTTATTATGTATTGGATTAAAGCACATTGCTGATGGGCATTTTGGAACAAAAATTAACACGGATTCAAAAAAACAAACTAATGAACTAATACATATTTTTAATGAGTTATCTTCAAAATTGAAAATATATGAAGAACAAAACGTGGGCAGTATTTTGCTTGAAAGAAACAAGCTTGAAGCAATACTTATGAGTATTGTTAATGGTGTAGTCGTTTGTGATGATAACGATACAATTGTTTTAACGAATTCGGCTGCGGAAAAAATGCTTTCTGTTGCTCAAGAAGTTATTCAAGGTATTCAAATTCAGAATTATTCTGATTCTGACGGGCATTATTGTTTTAGAGATAAAATCGAAGAATTCAAAGACAAACCTCTTTCCGAAATTTTAAAAAATCCTCCGGAATTTATTATTACTGTTGATAAAAAAGTTATTAAATGCGTTGTTTCGCCAATGTTTATGCAAAATGATGATTATGTAGGTTATATTATTGTCATGATTGATGTTACAAGAGAAACAGAAGTTAATAATTTAAAAAATCAATTTATTTCTAATGTGTCACATGAACTCAGAACTCCTGTTACTGTTTTACGTACATATATTGATACTTTATATTCTATGGGTGATGAATTGGATGAAGAAACAAGAAAAGAATTTACGGAAACTGCAAATAGAGAAGTTACAAGGCTTCACAGAATGGTAAATGATATTTTAGATGTATCAAGACTTGAATCTCCGGATGTAAAAATTGAAAAGGAAATAACCGATATTATTCCTGTAATTCAAGATACTATATCGTCAATGCAGGTACTTGCAAATGAAAAGAATGTAAAAATAATTTTTGAAAAAACTATTGAACAATTGAATTTACCTATAAATATTACAAATATTGAGAGAGTATTTAATAATCTAATTTCCAATGCAATAAAATATTCTCCGCAGAATGGCAAAATTACGGTAATTCTAAAAATTGATGAAGAAAAGTATGCGGATATTTCTGTGACTGATGAAGGTCCCGGCATTGAAGAAAAACATTTATCTAAATTATTTGACCGATTTTATCGTGTTGAAAATTCGGTACATACCGTAAAAGGAACGGGTTTAGGACTCTATCTCGTTAAAACAACGGTTGAAAAACATCACGGAGGAAAAGTTTATGTTTATTCAAAAGTTAATGTAGGTTCAACTTTTGGTATAAAATTACCACTATCTTAATAAAATCTTAATTTATAAATGTCATAAGTTTTTATATTTATAATATAATATTGTTAAAAGAAAAATCATTGGAGTAGTAAAAAGATGAAATCTCATAGAGTTGCTGTTATAGGATGCGGACTTTGGGGTAAAAATATTGTAAGGAACTTTTACAATTTAAATGCACTCAATACTGTTTGTGACCTTGATACGGAAAATTTAAAAAAATTAGCAATGGAATATGAAAATGTCCATTTTACAACTGATTTTAACGAAGTTTTAAATAATCCCGATATTGAAGCGGTTGCGGTAGTCACTCCGAGTCATACGCATTTTAAAGTCGTAAGTGCCGTTTTGAATGCAGGTAAACATGTATATGTCGAAAAACCTATAGCTACAGTTGCAGATGAAGCAAAAAAACTTATGGAACTTGCGGATGAAAAGGGTTTAACGCTTATGGTCGGACATCTTTTGCTTTATCATCCTGCTGTAAATCGTTTAAAAATGCTTGTTGACGATGGTGAACTCGGAGAAATCAGATATATTCAAAGTGATAGATTAAATATAAATTATTTTAAAAATGACAGAAGTGTTATGTGGGATTTAGCTCCGCATGATGTTTCAATGACAGCATATGTTCTCGGTAAAGTTCCCGTTAGAGTTATTAGTGCAGTTGGAGCTTCCTCGGAAGATAATAATATTATGGATATAACTCATGTGACTATTGAATATGAAGGCGGAGTTATAGGTCAAATTTCGGACAGTTGGATTCATCCTGTAAAAAGAGTAAATCTGCTTGTTAGAGGAACAAAGGCTACTGCTATTTTTGATGATACTCTTGCTGAACATAAATTACAGGTTATAGACCATACCAAGCCGGGTGTATCTAAACCGCAAGCTCTTGATTTTATTGAAATTGAACCTTTGAAATTAGAATGCCAGCACTTTTTAAATTGTATTGAACAGGGTATAAAACCAAGAAGTGACGGGTTAAACGGTTATCAAGTCGTTAGTATTCTTGAAGAAGCAGAAAAGATTATGCTTGGTGATCGCAGAAAAGATTTAAATAAAGTAAATTTTGCTCTGTCAAGAAGTAAAAAATAAAAATTGGAGAAAAAATGGCAAATTTAATTTCGTTATTTAGGGTTATTCTTACATTGTACGTGCTTATTATGTTGAATTATGAAGTAACGCCGCTTTTTTATTGGGTTGCTGTATTTTTGACATTTGCTTCAATTCTATTGGATGCACTTGATGGCTGGGTTGCAAGAAAATATAATGAATGTTCTAAAATCGGTTCTGTCATTGATATTCTTTCTGATAGAATTGTGGAAAATGCTTA
>JBJEGL010000241.1:0-1839 GCA_051875035.1 Candidatus Gastranaerophilaceae bacterium
TATATTCTGCAGAATGTGAAAATCACAGGTTGGGCTTTAGTCCAACAAAGTTAATGTAACATGAAACTACAACTATTGAATTAAAATCTAATAATAAAATTTTTAAACTAATTTATAGATTTTCTTGATATTTTGGCGGACAGGTATGCACGCAACTCTAAATTATATCCGTCATACTGAAGCTTTAGCCGAAGTATCTATAAAAATTTTTAAGTTCATGCAAAAAGATTCTTCACACTATTATTGTCTTGGATTTTGCTTCACAAAAAGTCGTTACTCGTTCTACTTCGTTGTCATTCGTTTGACTTTTCATAACTTCGGGACGGCAGACATAGTCTATCATACACAAAATCCGTTCTTTTATTATTTTACAAAAAAATAAGCCTTATTTCGAATAATAATTCTCTCATTAAAAATAGGTTGAACAATAAATTTTCAACCTATCAAAAAACAAAATTTATTTTTAAAAACTAAACGCCTTTGCGTAAAAGCGGAGCCAAAATGAGCATACAAGCAGCAGCGGAAAAAATCCAAAACCAGAATGCCCCGTTCCATCCAAATTGGTCAATACACCAACCTGTACCTGCTCCAGAAACGATTGCACCGATATATCCCGATAAACCGCAAAAACCTGTAGCAGCGGATGCAACTTTCTTTGAACCTGATTCAACCGCACAGATACCTCCGACAAGCATTTGAGGACCTGCAACGAAGAACCCCATGCCCGCTAAACAAGCGACGTCAATAACGTTTCCGAGTGAACCGCCAAAATGATTGTGCATAATAACAAAAATACTAACAGCACATCCGGCAAGGAAAATCAAATTTACGGGAGTTCTTTTTCCTTTGAAAAGTTTATCAGAGAAAAATCCTGCAGAAATTGCACCTAAAATACCAAATCCTGCAAGAGCTCCGAATTTTGTAGTAGCAAGAGTCATATCATCGCCGCGTTCAACAAGGAATTTGATAATCCAATCTTCTGTACCATATCTGCAAATGTATACAAATACATACGCAAAAGCTAAAATCCAAATAGTTTTGTTAAAGAAAATATATTTTTTAAGAATGTCAAAATAAGAAAGTCTTGCTTCTTCATCTTCTTCTTCGGGAGAGGGAACAGTACCTTCTCTGTACTCTTCGACTTCTGGTAAACCGAGAGTTTGCGGCTTATCATGCATTGTCGCATAGGTAAATATACACATCAAAAGGTTAATTACCCCCGGAATAATAAATGCAGCCCTCCAACCAAAATGAACGATACACCATCCGGCAAGCAAAGCTCCTAACATTGTACCAAATTGGTGAGATGTAGACCATAATGCCCATTTAGTACCTCTTTCAGTATTTGAGAACCAAAACGCAAGTGCTTTTGCAATTCCAGGAAATCCCATTGATTGGAACCAACCGTTAACCCCCCAGCAAAAAGCCATAACCAAAAGCAATAAGGGCTGACCAACCAAATCAATGTATTCTAAATTAGGAAAATATGCAGTAACCATGCCTACAAGCTGCGGGCTGAAACCTAATAAAATGTTTGATATTGCGGAAATTAATAAAGCTGCGGTCATAAATTTCTTTGCATCGGCTTTATCAGCAATCATTCCGTTGATAAATTTTCCAAAAGCATAAGTAAAATATAAAGCACTGCCAAGCAAACCTAATTGTAAGTTTGAATACCCGAACTCTTCCTGAATTGCGGGAAGGGCAGGACCGATATTCTTTTTAGTTAAGTGGAATACGGTATAACCTATAAAACTTGCAGAAAAGACATCTATACGATATCTTTTGTATTTCTTGTCAATAACCTCTTTTTCCTCTGTAACAGGAAGAATAGGAGGT
>JBJEGL010000242.1:0-1835 GCA_051875035.1 Candidatus Gastranaerophilaceae bacterium
AGTAATTCTATTTAACTTTAGACATAAAGCATTGTCAATACTTAATTTTTTATATAGAAACATGTTTTTTTATTTCTTAATATATTATTGATTACCTTTTTTAATCATATTATCGAGAGCCGCCTCTAATGTTTTAACTTTATTTTCAAGAGCTTTAATCTGACTGTCTTTTTCTTCTTGTGATACAGAATTTTTTTCATATTGTTTTTTATAATCTGCTAATTTTTTTGACTCAATATTCTTAAAAACCATACTTTGCAATATAAACATTCCCAACATACCAAGCAACCATGCTGCAAATACAGTACATGCAAAAGGAACTGAATATATCTTTCCTGTGAAAATACATTTTAACTTAAGAATTTCAACACTTGATTCTGCCATTAGTAAAAACATAAAAAACAAAATCGATTCTATAAAAATGCCTAAATAGAACTTCATTTTTCACTCCTTAATTTATTTAAAACCCTTACCATATCATCATCCGGATAAAGTTCAATGTCAACACGGCTTTGTTGCAGCGGAGGAAAAAACGAAAGTTTATATGCTTGCAAAACCTGTTCTATAGTTTTAACTTTAATTTTTTCCCCGCCATACAAACTGTCATTAACAATAGGATGACCAATATAAGACATATGAACTCTGATTTGATGCGTTCTTCCTGTTTCAAGAGTCAATTCTATCAATGTATAATGTTTAAAACGTTCAAGAACTTTATAATGGGTTACGGAAGGTTTTCCGTCTTCTGAAACAGTAAATTTTTCACATTTAGAAGGATGTCTTGCTATTGCAGCATCAATTGTTCCTTCATCATTTTCAAAAGTACCTGACACAACAGCAAGATACTTTCTAACGGCTTTTTTCGTTTTGATTTGCTCTGCTAACCATTGATGAGCCATATCATTTTTTGCAACCATCAATAATCCTGAGGTATTTCTATCAAGCCTGTGAACTATCCCGGGACGCATAATTCCATTGGTTGAGGATAATCCCTCATATCCGAATTTATTCAGCAATGCATTTACAAGTGTTTTTGATTTTTCCTTTGTTGTGGGATGAGTCAACATATTTTTAGGTTTATTAATCACAAGCATATTATTATCTTCATATCGAATATCAATAGGAATATCTTCAGGATTAATCGGAGTTTCCTCATTATCCTGTGCAAAAATTTCAATACAGTCATTCAAACAAACGTTGTAAGCCGGTTTCACCTTTTTACCGTTTACAACAATTTCCCCATTTTTAATAAGCTGAGTTATATGACTTCTTGAAAGTTCACATACAGATGTTAAGTAACTGTCAAGTCTTTGATTTTGATTAGAATTTTCTATATAAATAGTCTTCTTCTGCATCTTTATTTTCTTGAAATTCTCTGTGTTTATCAACAATAATAATCATTACTATAAGCAATGCACCAAGAGTAATTAATATATCATACAAATTAAATACCGGAAAGTTTAAAAAATTTATTTTTATAAAATCCGTCACATAATTATAAACGTATCTTTCATAAGCATTACCAAAAATTCCGGCACAAAAAGCTGATAGAAGGAATAAAAATTTATCGGAAATGTATAGTTTATAAAATAATACATAAAGCATACAAAACAGAATAATAATTCCGGCAAAAATAATCAACAAATCGGTATGACCCGCTAACATATTGAACGCAGCACCGTTATTTCTGACATATACCAAAGAAATCCATCCGTTTGTATCAACAAGAACATGTCCTAAAAGTTTTTCCAAAATCATATTCTTTAAAAACAGTACAATAAAAAAAACAATAACAGTATTTCCGGTAAAAAATAACAGTCTTTTTATATTCATTT
>JBJEGL010000243.1:0-6818 GCA_051875035.1 Candidatus Gastranaerophilaceae bacterium
AATTTTGTAAATTCAGGATTTCATAAATTAAAAATTCTGACACAATACAAATCAGACTCTTTGAACTACCATATTACAAGGGGCTGGCCATTGTCACCAATTATCGGTCAGTATATTGACTTGGTACCTGCTCAAATGAGAACCGACGGACACTGGTATAAAGGTACCGCTGATGCTGTTTTCCAAAATTTAACACACATTTATGATGAAAATCCTGATTATGTATGTGTATTTGGCGGAGACCATATCTACAAAATGGATGTCCGTCTTATGCTTAATTATCACAAAGAAAAAGAAGCAGCTTTAACAATTGCAGCAATTCCTATTCCGATAGAAGAAGCAAGCGAATTCGGTATTATTGAAGTTGATGACGACTGGAGATGTACAGGATTTGTTGAAAAACCGAAAGAAAAACCGAAATCAATTCCGGGAAGACCCGATATGTGCTTAGCATCTATGGGTAATTACATTTTCTGTACCGATAAACTTGTAAATGAGTTAAAAATTGATGCAGAACTTGAAGATTCAAACCACGACTTCGGAAAAAATATCATTCCGAAAATGCTAAAAGACGGTGAAAGAATTTTCATTTATGATTTTACAACCAATGAATTTGACGGTATGACTCCGACAGAAAAAGGTTACTGGAAAGACGTAGGAAGCATTGACAGCTACTGGCAAGCAAATATGGACTTGCTCGATTACTCTCCTGAACTTAATTTGTATTCGGAAGATTGGCCGCTTAGAACATTCAATTACAACTATCCTCCCGCAAAATTCATCTGGGAAGAAGGCGATAGAATAGGTATGGCAACAAACTCTATGGTATCGGAAGGTTGTATTATTTCAGGCGGAAGCATTTCAAGATGCGTTCTTTCTCCAAAAGTAAGAATCAACTCCTTTGCAAATGTAACAGGCAGTATATTAATGGAAAACGTTAATATCGGTCGTCACGCAGAAATCAAAAAAGCAATTATTGATAAAAATGTTGATGTACCGCCTTATACAAGAATAGGCTTCAATCGTGATGAAGACCTTGCAAGA
Source organism: Candidatus Gastranaerophilaceae bacterium (assembly GCA_051875035.1). Lineage (GTDB taxonomy): Bacteria > Cyanobacteriota > Vampirovibrionia > Gastranaerophilales > Gastranaerophilaceae > RUG841. The sequence goes on from JBJEGL010000243.1 coordinate 1,045, forward strand.
GGCTTTGTAGTTTCGGCAGGCGGAGTCACAGTTGTTCCAAAAGGTGCAATTTTATAGAAGAAAAAGCGGCTTAATAAGCCGCTTTTTTATACAAATTTTAATTATAAAACAGATGTTTCACTCACAAATTATTTAGGATTCATTTTATTATTGTCCATTGTGTTATCTATTAAGTATAATACTATTTTTCATGATATTAATACGGAAAATATCCGTCTTTATTTCTAATAAATTCATTGACCATCATTTCTCTTCGCCTTCTTTTACTTTTGTTCTTACTACATATGAAAAAACAAAGTGTAGCCCCAAAGAAAAATTTGCGGGATACCATTTATAAATATTTATATTATAAAATGCTGAACTGCTATAAAAACACAACAAAAATATATTGAGCAGAAATAAAAGCACTTTTTGTGTTTTTGAAACACTATTTGTGTTAGCGGATAAAAATGGAGACGGTGAGAATCGAACTCACGTCCGAAACGGAAATAAACGCACATCTACGAGTGTAGGTCTGTTTTTCTCGTCGTTATTGCGGCACGAACCAATTCCCCACATAACGATAAAGCATTTTAGACCCTGCCGGGTTTGACTGTTAACTTAAGTACATACACAGTCTTAATGCACCGCAGCTTGCATAACTGCCCCTGCCAAACGGCAAGCTGGTCGGACAGAGGTGACCTGCTTAAATACTAAGCAGCAAGAGCGTTTGCTCTTGAGAAGTCAGCTTTGATTACATTGTTAGCATGTATCAATTTTGCTCGTTGATAATCCGGAACAGCGCCGGAACCCGCAGCACGATTACCTCAATCGCCCCGTCAAATCCATAGCGTCCCCATGCTTCTATTCAATTTTAAAAAGTACAAAAAAGTCTAAAAAACATGCCTTTTTAAAGGAATTAAATGTTTAAAAAAGCAAATATATTCATTTGTTAAGTATTATAACAGAATTTCAAAATTTCGTAAAGCCTTGCAGTGCTTATTATTATCTTTTGTAAATAGTTCTATGGTATTAGTACGGTAGGGTAACATTTTTTTCTTGTTTATGTTATAAAAATAACATTAACTAATCAAACAAGAATTTCATATACATTTAACACTAACAATTAGGAGGACAATAAAATGTCAGTCGGACAATTTGTATTTATGCTTCACAGCCACCTTCCCTATTACAGAAAAGCAGGTATGTGGCCTTTTGGTGAAGAAAACTTATACGAATGTATGTGTGAAACATACGTACCTTTGTTAAATGCTATTTCCGAACTTTATGAAGAGGAAGGAATAAAAGCAAAATTAACGGTCGGAATCACTCCGATTTTGGCAGAACAACTTAATGACGAACATTTACAAAATGGTTTCGTCGAATATTTAGATTCAAGAATTAAACAAGTTTCAGAAGATTTAGAGAGATATCCTAATCCTAATGTTGCTAATTCTCAGCATTTAAAATATTTGGCTAATTACTACTTTGACTGGTTTACTCATATTAAAGATTGTTTTGTAAACAAATACAACAAAGATTTAATCAGTGCATTCAAGAAATATCAAGATTTAGGATGTATTGAAATCACAACATCAGGTGCAACACACGGTTTCTCACCGCTTCTTGCTACTGATGCAAACCTTAACGCACAATTTGCGGTAGGTTCACAAACAACAAAGAAACTTTTCGGTAAAAAAGCAAAAGGCTGCTGGCTTCCTGAATGTGCATACAGACAGGGATATGAATATATCGGAAAAGACGGAGAAAAGAAATGGCGTCCTGCTATTGAATTAACTTTGCAAAATAACGATATTGAATATTTCTTTACTGAATCACATGTAATCGAAGGCGGAAGCTCTATCGGAAACAGACGTGTAGTCGGTGTTTACGGAAACATTGAATACATCCCACTCCCTGAAAGAGAAGCAACAGGATATGATACATATTCTGCATATTGGCTTCCGGATGCACAGGTTGCCGTTATGGGAAGAAACGAAAGAGCAGGTTATCAAGTTTGGTCTGCTGCTGATGGTTATCCGGGTGATGGCTGCTACCGTGAGTTCCATAAAAAAGATGACAAATCAGGTATGCATTACTGGAGAATTACTTCCGCAACTGCAGGATTAGGAGAAAAAATGCTCTATGACCCTGTTCTTGCAATGTCACAAATCAACTTAAATTCAGATCACTATACAACATTAATTTATCATTTGCTTAATGATTACAAAAATGCAAAAGGTAAAGAAGGCTTGGTAATGGTATCATTTGATACTGAATTATTCGGTCACTGGTGGTTTGAAGGTGTTGAATTTATTAAGCAGGTAATTAAAAAGCTTAATCAATATCTTCCTGATGTTGAAATGATGACAGCAGGCGAATATGTTGAAAAACATCCGCCGAAGGAAGCTATTCAGATTCCGGAAAGTTCTTGGGGACAAGGCGGTCATTTCTATGTATGGCAAAACCATTTAACTGAATGGATGTGGCCTATTATTCACGGATGTGAAAAGAGAATGTCTGCAATTGCTGATGAATATGACAAAATGCCTGAGGACAAATTAACGCAAAGAGCACTTGCTCAATTGGCAAGAGAAAACTTATTACTTCAAAGTTCTGATTGGCCGTTCCTTATTACAACTTGGCAAGCTAAAGACTATGCAACAGAACGTTTTAACGAACACGTCCAAAGATTTGAACTTATTGCAGATATGATAGAATCAGGATGCATAAATGAAGATAAATTATCTGAAATTGAAAATATAGACAATTGTTTTGCTGATATCAATTACAGAGTTTACAAAACAATTCCGGAAGGAAAATATCCTCAAGACGTTGAAAAAGTACAACTCTTGAAATAATTTCAATAATTTATAAAAAAAGCGGGGCGAAAGTTCCGCTTTTTTATTGCAAAAAATACTTTAATTAAAGTACAATTATAAATAATATTAATTTTAGGATTTACATGTTGAATAAGATTTTTGAAAAATACAAAAATAATACAGATTTTTATAATATTGCATTTTTAATGTTAATTATTTTATTCGGTTTTATATTTTGCAAAGGGCATTACGGTAATTTTTTGACAGACTTTGGCAGAGAAATGATTTTTCCTGAAGCAATAGCAAAAGGAAAAGTATTATACAAAGATATTTTATGCATATATTTTCCGCTCGCATACCAAATTAATGCCGTTGGATTTAAAATTTTTGGTACAAATTTGGCTGTTTTAGAAATATTCGGATTAATAAATTCTTTAATTTTTTCAACAACAATATATCTAATTGGCAAAGAATTTTTGTCACGGAAAATCTCATTGTTATATTCAATAACCACTGCTATTGCTATTTCTTTTAACGGTTCTTTATTTAATTTTATTCTTCCGTATTCTTCATCAATGTCTTATGGTGTAACAGCTTATTTATTAACAACACTATTTGTATTAAAATATTTAAAAGAATCAAATATGAAATTTTTACATACTGCTTTTTTAGCAGCAGGTTTTGCTTTTGCTTGCAAAGGAGAGTATGGAATATTATTTATAGTATTATTGTTTACTTCTGTGATTATAAAGCCTTGCAGTATAAAAGAAAATATTCTAAATACTTGTCTATTTTTTGTGATACCGATTATTTCTTTAGGAACACTATTTGTGCAAGGACTTAGCATATCGGATTTTATGACAGCAATGTTATTTATGAAAAAATTTTTTACTACGGACTCAATGTTATATCATATAAGCAGAACAGGCAGTATTTTTAGAATAGAAAACTTTGCATTATATACAAGATGTATTATTGGATTATCAATCTTTTTGGGAACATCTTTTTTATTATTTAAAGCAGCATCCAAAAATAAGATTTTATATCTTATTTTTGCAATATTAGCTGCATATATTGCAAACAAGACAAATATCAGCTTACACACAGCAGTTTTACCACTAATAGTGTCGATATATCTTTTAGCAAATCTTAAGAAAATATATTCGGATAAAGATATATTTTTACTTGTAATATTTGCACTTGCTCTAAATATTCGGACTTATTGGTCATTAATTTTAACTTTATATGGTATGTATACCGCACCATTATTGCTATTAGCAGTTATCACTTTGATATTTAGATATTCAAAAGACAATATTAAAAATGAAAATTTGAAAAATTTTGTTGTTTTTATAACAGCTATATATTTAATTTTTTTCATTTGGTTTAGTGTTTATCAAAAAAACAACAACAATACACTTGTGCAAGGAGAGCGAGGCTCGGTTTATTTACCAGAAAAACAGGCAAAAATGTTATCTTATGCAAATTCATATATCCAAACATATACAAAACCAAATGATAAAATATTAATTCTTCCTGAAGGAACAGCTATTAATTTTTTATTAAACAGACCTGTTGATTTAAAAATGCATATGGCTGACCGATTGTATTATGATGCAATTGGTGGAGATAAAGTTTTAGAAAACATTAAAAATGCTGATTATGAGCTAATTATAGTTATCAAAGGATACGGACTGACTAATTTTGGAAAACCCTATTTATATAATGAAAATAATGATATTATAAAATATTTAGAGGAAAAATATAAATTAGATTGGGAAACAAAATTTATTGAAAAGAATATTGAAAATACGCTAAAATGTTATGTAAAGCCTTATTAAAATAAAAAGCCGCCTACACTCTCAAAGGCGGCTTTATAAATAATCTTCTCTCTTCTAAGCTGCTTTATCAGCTTTTTCGTCGGATTCGTCACCGTATATTTCTTTGGTAACTTCCGAGACGTTAACTTCTTTACCGGCAAGTTTTTGTTCTCTTAATTCTTTAATTTTTTCAGGGTTAAGAACCTTAAGAACCATTGCACCGTTTGATTCTTTTGATAAAGTTTCCCTTATATCAACAGGGTAACTGTCATATTCTGCAGGAATTTCACCGTCAACTATTTTTTGTTCAACATATTCAATATGTTCTTGAACCTTAATCGGATATTCCGGATGAACTTTCAACCATTGAGCATAAGACATATTTCCTCTCGGATTATTACAAAGAGCACATTCTCCGAGGTAATTTGAAGTTGCATTGGGGCCGCCAAGTGATTTTGGATGAACGTGTTCCGCCGTATGCAAAGAACCTCTTAAAAGTCTGTCCATAATTGCGGAATTTGAATTGCCGCCTTTTTCCTTATTAACTATTTTTGTGACGACGCCCATTCCTTCAGGTAAGTTCATCGCAGTATCTAAAACTTTTTCATATTGTGCCGGAGTTAAATCACTTTTTAAAGATTCTAATTTTTCCGTGAAAGGCATTCTTTGAACTTTTCCGGAATTAACTTTTTCAATTTCTTTTGCAACAGCTTCGGACATAGGATTTTTTTCGCTGCCGTATGCTTCGTTAGCAGCTTTTTCAACTTTATTTAATACATTAACACAGTAATTTTGTATTTTTTGAGGAAGATTTTCTTTTACTTTTTTCAAAGCTCCCGAAACATCAAGAGTATCATCTTTTCTTGCTTCATCAGCAATTAAAGAGGCAACAACTCTTTGATTAGCTCGAAAGTAGTCTTTGTCTTTATCAATTTTATCAGCAAGCTTGTTTCCCTGTAAAGAAGCGAAACTTTGAATAACATTACCCATTTCTGCCCCTCTTATCATTCTGTCTCCGCAGCAGCAGCAAGGTACATCATCAAGCTTTTTAATTGCAAAATCACCTGTTGAACAAGGAAATCCTTTAAAAGAAACTGCTTGTCCACCAATAAAATATGCTCTTAATGCCACAGATGAAGATTCTTTGTTATCA
>JBJEGL010000244.1:0-6805 GCA_051875035.1 Candidatus Gastranaerophilaceae bacterium
CAGTTTATTCTTGGGCAAGCGGCAGAACTCAGCCTTCTTATGAAAACATGGATAAGCTTTGTGATGCACTTGAATGTTCCGTCGGTGATTTATTTGAGGCAGAACCTGTTCAAGAAAAATTAAATCTTATTGTAAACGGATAAGTTTAAAAAAATAAAGACCGATTATAAAATCGGTCTTTATTTTTAGTTTTCTTCTTCTCTTTTTAGCTTCCTGCTCATTAACTTTTCAAGAACCTCCTGTGGAGTTATATCCGTATAAACAGCTTCATATATTGCATTTGAAACCGGGACTTCTATATTTAATTTTTTTGCAAGTTCGCAGACCGCCTTAGAAGTTTTAACTCCCTCTGCAACGGAACCAAGTTCCTTTAATATATCGTCGATTTTTTTACCTCGGCCAAGCATTGAACCTACTGTATAGTTACGGCTCAATGGACTTGAACAGGTTGCAATTAAATCTCCCATTCCGGAAAGTCCGTATAATGTTGCAGGGTTTGCTCCCAATGCTATGCTGACTCTTACAACTTCTGCCATTCCTCTTGCAAGAAGTGCACCGCGGCAATTATCGCCCAAGCCCATTTCATCTGCAAATCCCGAGGCAATTGCGATAACGTTTTTCAAACTTCCTCCGAGTTCAACGCCTATGACGTCGGAATTTGTATATAATCTGAATTTACTTGTTACCGTTAAATGTTTTTGTGCATACAATGCTTTTTTTTCGTCCTCACAAGCAACGCAGGCTGCTGTCGGAAGTCCGTTCAAAACTTCTTTTGCAAGAGTAGGTCCCGACAATATGACAGGTTTAATATTCGGTAATTCTTGCTTTATTACTTCAGACATTCTCATCAAAGAAGGCAGTTCCAAACCTTTTGATGTATTTACCAAAATTTGTTCATCCCTTAACCCGACTTCTGCAAGTTGCTTTGACACTGCTCTTATTCCTGATGTAGCAATTACCATAAGAATGAAATCCGCATCGGAAACAGCTTCTTTTAAATTACTTGTGATTTCGGTATGAGGAGCAAGACATACTTCTAACGGTTTTGATGTCTTTTTTTCTTTTATTAATTCTTCTGATAAATCTTGTTCTCTGCCCCATACGCAAATTCTGTCAAAATTCGGGGTCATTAATTTTGCAAGAGTCAAGCCCCAGCATCCCGGACCAAGTACTGTTAATTTCATAGTTACTCCTTAATTCCAAAAACTTTTCGCACTTCTTCTCTATCGTCAAAGTGAATTGTTTTATCTTTTAAAATTTGATAATCTTCGTGACCTTTCCCCGCAACCATTATAATATCGTCCGGTTTGGAAATAGCTTTCAAAAGTTCAATCGCCTTACGTCTTTCCGGTTCGACAAAAACTCTTTGAGGATTAACCGTTTGAATGCCTGCCATAATATCCGAAATAATCAACCCCGGATCTTCACTTCTCGGATTATCAGAAGTTACAACAATTATATCCGCCTTTTCATCGGCAATTTTACCCATTTTGGGTCTTTTTGTTGCATCCCTGTCTCCGCCGCATCCAAAAAGGCATATTAATCTCGAATTTTTACCCTTTAATTCCGCTGCTGCTTTCAAAACATTTTCAAGTCCGTCTGGCGTATGTGCATAATCTACAATTACAAGAGGATTTTTACATACTGCCTCAAATCTGCCTGCAACACCTTTTGTTGCTTCAAGTACATTTACAATGGTCTCAAGCTCTACCCCATTAACAGATGCAGCCGCAATTGCCGCTAAAGTATTATATACACTAAACATTCCGTTTAATTGCAAAGAGATTTTTTTCTCTCTTCCATTGCTAATTAACGTATATTCTGCCCCGTGCATTGAAAAACTAATATCTTTTGCTTTAAAGTCAGCATCATTTTTAACGCCGTATGTTATTAGTTTTACACCTTGAGGAAGAACGGAAATAAATCTTTCCGCATATTCATCATCTTTATTTATTATGGCAAAAGAATTTGATCTTAATCCTTTAAATAATATTGCTTTTGCTTCAAAATAGTTATTCATAGTAATGTGGTAGTCTAAATGGTCTTGAGTTAAATTTGTTAAAACGGCTGTATTAAATTGAGTTCCGCCTATACGATTTTGTTCAAGAGAATGCGAACTTACCTCTGCCGCAATTATTTTTACACCTTCTGCTGCCGCATGAGCTAATACAGCTTGAAATTCAGGAGCTTGCGGTGTTGTATGTTTTGCATCTTCATAATTATCAGTACTTTTAAATTTATGACCCAATGTGCCTATAATTCCGCATTTTTCATTATTTGCTTCAAATATTTTTTGCAAAAGGTGAGTTACTGTAGTCTTTCCATTTGTACCTGTAACTCCTATCATATTTATTTTTTTTGAAGGATGTTCATAAAATGCAGCAGCTAAATCCGCAATTTGATGGCGTGTTGACTCTACCACTATTTGGGGAATATTAAAATCAAGTTCTCTTTCAACCATAAGAGCAACTGCTCCGTTTTGTACCGCCATTTGTGCAAAATCATGCCCGTCGGAATTTTCGCCAACAAGACATACAAAAATATCGCCTGACTTAGTTGTTTTTGAATTATAGGAAATTCCGGTTATTTCTGTGTCGTTAAAATTTATACATTTTGCATTTTTGATTTCATCTGTTAATTTACTAAGTAACATAATTTTTAACTCTTTCAATTTTTTCTTTTTCGGTTTATTTTTTTAGATTTATCATTATCAGTTTGTTTTTGATTGTTTTCAACTTTTTGTTTTTGAGGTTTTTCTTGTTTTTCAAATTTGAAAAACTCTATAGCTTTCGCCTTTTTAGCTTCTTTTATTTTATCTTTTTTTGCTGAAGTACGAACTTTTTTAGCATTTTGTTCCGCTTCTAAATCCGGTAATGGTCTTGTACAGGGAGTATAGCCGGAAGTCGGAGTTTTATCGCTTTTTAAATTCATAATTCTTGCTACTTGTTTTGCGACTTCTGCAAAAACCGGAACGGCAACAGTTGAGCCCCAAATTTCACCGCCTGAAGCAGAGTCGACAACAACATAAATTACAACTTGAGGATCGGAGGACGGTAAATATCCGACAGCAGAAGTATACAATTTATTTGTATATCCTTTTGCTCCTTCCATCGTTTTTCTTGAAGTACCTGTTTTTGAAGCAACTTGATAATTTTCGAGGTTAATCGGTAGTTTTGATAAAGAAGTACTTTTTGTTAAAAACTCTGTTACAAGACGTGCTTTTTCCGGATCCATAACCCTGACTTTTTTAACGTGTTTCGGCAAATCTTTTTCAGAATATTTGATAATATGCGGTGTTATTTTTAAACCGTCATTTGCAATAGCCGCAACTGCCGTAACAAGCTGGATTGCCGTAACAGATGCACCGTAGCCGTAGCCCATTGAAGCATGCCTTGAAACATCCCAAGTTTCGGGTTTCGGCAAAAGACCGCTTGATTCACCCGGTAAGTCAATTCCTGTTTTTTGACCGATACCAAATTTGTACAAAATATCATAAAATTCTTTTGGTGTCATTAGCATTGCAACTCGTAAACTTGCAACGTTACTGGAGTGTTGGAATAAATATTCCATATTAACATTGCCGGGATTCGGATGTCTTGCATAATCGTAATTTGAAATTGTCCATCCTCCGATTACAACTTTTCCACAATCATTAACAGTGCTGTGTCTGTGAATTTTTCCTTGTTGAACCGCAGAAGCAACTGTTAATACCTTAAATGTCGAACCGGGAGGAAATACGTCCGACAATGTCCAGTTTTTAAGTTGATTATATGTAGCTGTTCTGAATTGATTAGGATTATATGTCGGATATACCGCAAACCCTAATATTTCACCGTTATTAGGATTTAATACAATAACAGAACCTCTTAATGCCTTCTTTTCCGTAATCATTTTTAAAAGTTCCGTTTCACAAACGTGCTGTATTGCAGAATCAATTGTAAGTGTTACTGTATGACCAACGGTCGGTGAAGTTATTTTTTCCGGATCCGTATTAAAATCATAAATTACATCTCCACCTCTTGTTGTTTCTATAACAACATCTTTATCAACTTTTTCAAGTTCTTTTTTCATTGTAAATTCGACACCTGCAGCAACATCGGCATCTGCGTTATAATAACCTAAAATATGTGCTGCCATTGAACCTTGAGGGTATACACGACAATTTTTTCTATCAGTACTGATTTCTCTTAATCCGAGTTTTGAAATTTCTTCTGCTGTTTTTCTGTCAATATCCTTCTTTAAGGGAATTATACTGTTTGGAGAATTCATTATTTTTATAAGGCTTGCTTCACTCATATTTAAATATTTTGAAAGCCTTTTTGCCAATTCTTCAGGAGTATTGTCCTGATATTGTTTGTGAAAATACACATTATATGATAATTGGTCAGAAGCAAGTTTTACACCGTTTCTGTCCAATATTGAACCTCGCATTACAAATTTCTTAGAAGTTCTTTGTGCTTTCGCTTTTTTTGAATAATGTTTTACATCTACAACTTGAACCGCAAATAAATATCCCGCAAGAGCCAATGCAAACAATGTGTACAATGCTTTAAAAAACAATAGCCGTACGTCAAAAGTTCTTATTCTGTCATTTCGTTTTGGATTATTATCTGCCATAAGGTTTATCGGCTCTTTTTACTACATATATGCAACTATCTGCATAATATCATACGAGGCAGATATACAAAAATTTTTAATTATTCTTAATCAATAATTGATTTAAAAACCTAAAGACCACCTGTAATAATTTTTATCATTTGCTTTTTTATCATTTTTCTTGACGGGAATAATTCTATTTTCGGAATCCATATCAATAACTTGTCTTGCTGCATCTAACATGCCCGAATGCCTTACAAGATATTCTACATTATTGTACGACATTTGTTTATCAAGTTTATTTTGAAGTTCTACATTTTCATTGTTAATTTTGCTTGTTGCCGTTGTTAATTTTGAAAGTTCAAGCTGCAAAAGAGTTGTTATGTAATAACTTATAAACATAACTATCATTATTGATACCAACAGCCAGCATAATGATTTGTTAAGTCTTGAGAGGGTATGTACCGGTTTCCTGTGTGAATATTCTTCAGGCGTCAATTCGTTGTTCTCCTATCGAATAACTTTTGCATATCTTAATTTTGCAGAACGGGACGGAGGATTTTGTTTTAATTCTTCTGTTGTTGCCGTCAGCGGTTTTTTGGTTAAAATCTCAAGCCTTCCGTCATGAAATTTCGCAGAATTATCTCTGAAAAAATTTTTAACAATTCTATCTTCTGCCGAATGAAATGTTACTGCTGAAATTATAGCACCTTGTTCCAAATATGGCATTATATTTACAAGGGAATTTTTTATATTTTCAAGCTCTCCGTTTACTTCTATCCTGATTGCCTGAAAAACCCTCGTCGCAGGATGTATTTTCGTTTTTATTCTTGGAGTCGATTCGATAATAAGTTCCGATAACTCTGTTGTTGTTGTTATTGCCTTTGTTTTTCGTTTTGAAACTATTGCTGCCGCAATTCTTTTGGAAAATCTTTCTTCACCGTATTCGCTGAAAATCCTGACTAATTCATTTTCTTTATATGAATTTACAACATCGTATGCCGAAAATTTAGACTGTTGATTAAATCTCATATCAAGAGGAGATTCTTTTTTAAATGAAAATCCTCTTAATTCACTTGTTAACTGGTGAAAAGATGCTCCGAAATCATAAACAATTCCGCCCGTTATCTTATCAATTTTTTTGTTTTCAATATATTTATTAATATTAACGTGGCTGTCTTTTATTATTGTTAAATTTTTATAATCCTTAAGCCTTTCGCTCGAAGCATTTATTGCATCATCATCAACATCAAAAGCAAATAACTTACCTTCGGGTTGGATTTTTTCCAGTATTAAGCGGGAATAACCTCCGCCGCCCAATGTCGCATCAATGTACACTTTACCGTTTTCACAGCAAAGTGCATCTGTTGCTTCTTTTGCCATTACCGGAAAATGTTTAAATTCAACCATTATTCCTCAATCTCGGCAAGTTTCTCAAGTTTAAGTTTTTGGTCATGTGCAACAAGTAAATCAATCAACTCATCCAAATCACCGTCTATAACCGTCCAAACATTGAGGTTGTGATTAATTCTGTGGTCAGTCAATCTTCCCTGCGGAAAATTGTATGTTCTGATTCTTTCCGAACGGTCACCCGTTCCTACTTGTGAACGTCTTAAATCCGTAATTTCCTGCATTTGTTTTTGACGTTCCAAATCGTACAATTTTGCTTTCAAGATTTGCATTGCACGTTCTTTGTTTTGAAGCTGTGAACGCTCTTCCGTACAAAAAATCATAATTCCTGTGGGTTTGTGAAATAATCTTGCAGCGGTTTCAACCTTATTTACATTTTGTCCGCCTGCTCCTCCGGAACGTGCCGTTGACATTTCAATATCTTCCGGTCTGATTTCAACTTCAACATCATCAACTTCCGGCATAACGGCAACTGTTGCTGTAGATGTATGAACTCTGCCTTGAGATTCAGTCTCCGGAACTCTTTGTACTCTGTGAACTCCCGATTCATATTTTAATCTGCTGTAAATACTGTCACCTTTAACAGATATAATAACTTCCGAAACACCGCCCATTTCAGAATCGGTTTTACTTAAAACTTCGGTTTTCCATCCCATTTTATCCGCATAACGCATATACATTCTCATTAAATCACCGGCAAAAATATTAGCTTCATCACCACCGGCAGAACCTCTGATTTCAAGCATAATATCTTTATCATCCATTGGATCTCTCGGAAGAAGAAGAACTTTCATTTTCT
>JBJEGL010000245.1:0-6799 GCA_051875035.1 Candidatus Gastranaerophilaceae bacterium
AAGTTTATTAACAAATAACAGCAAACTCCAATAAGCTCAATAAACAAATATGTTTGCGGGAGATTAGAGCTTAGTACAAATCCGCACATTACAACATTAAGTAAATCTATAAAAGCAACATATAGATTATAGTTTTTATCCCCATCCAAAAACGAGATTGAATATATTTTAACAATAAAATTAATAATAGTTAAAATCAATAAAAACAGAACTGAAATATTATCAAATAATAACCCTATAGAAAAATTCAAATCATTGATAATTAGCCAATTAACAGAATATTCAACCGGTTCTGCCTGCATATATCCGAAGTTATAATACAAAACAAAAGCGAAAATTAAAGATACTACAGCAGAAAATATCGAAAATAAATTTACTGATTTTTTTGATAAAGCAAATCTTGAAAAATTAGCAGAAATAGCCACTACAGAACTAAGCAGAGGCAATAAAAATATTAATAATATGTTCTCCGTAAAAAAACTCATTATCCTTTTAATTCTCCGATATCTTCAATGTTTACCGTATGTTTAAACTTGAATATATTGACAGTAACAGCTGCTCCGACAGCAATATGTACAACAGAAAGAATTATTAAAAATAATGCTAACACATTCCCTTTCAAAGGAGTATTTGTACAAAAAGTTGCAAAAGCAGCTACATTTAGTGTAACCCCGCAAAACATAATTTCAAGTGAAATTAAAATTTTCAATATATGTTTTGAAACAATTGCACCAAAAAGCCCTATCGCAAACAAAAACAGAGCAGGAAACAAAAAATGATATAAACCGATATCAGTTACTATGTTCATGTTTTTTACCCCCTCTATGTGTAGAAAAAATTACGCCTAAGCCTAAAATAACCGTTAAAAATAATATTGAGGAAAAAATAAACGGTGCGGCATAATTAGTAAACATTTCTATTGAAAACTCTTTTACGGATGGAACAATCACTGAAGCTTCCTCTCCCAATAATTCATTTAATGAATTGTACTTTAAAAAAGCTGTTATCAATAAGACAACACCAATTAATTCTAATGCCGAAAAAAATGTTCTCGGAGAGATTGAAATGCTTATTTCAATTTCTTTTCCCCGATTTGTCAGTATCGATGCAAAAACAAAAACAACAGGGATGGCAACAGCACAAAGAAAAATTTGTACAACAGCAAGATATTGCATTTCTAATGCTAAAAACAACAAACCTATACTTAGGAAAGATAGAAATGCATAAAAAATACTATTTATAATTTTTTTGGAAAAAATTACACCAATAGCACCCGCTAAAGCTGTAAATACTGTTATATAAAATATAATCGCCTGTGCTTTATCCATTTTTATACACCTTTCAATATGCAAATTGTTTTTTCACTGTCATACAATTTTTACAAAGATAAATTTTATGACAAATGCAGCAACCGATACACAAAATTTTGCCTACTTTTATCAAAACAATTCTTCCGCTTAAAATTTTCGTTATTATATTTAGCTTAAAGTTTTCACAAATTATTAGTTTTATAGTCTTCAATACCGCATATATATTAAATATAGAAAATTTTATGATTTTAAAAAATTGTTTAGCCATAAAAACCTCCGAGTTTAATAATACAAACAATCAAAAGGTTTAATAATGATAAAGGTATTAAATATTTCCAACATAAAGAAATAACCATATCACCTCTTAATCTCGGCAAAACAGTTTTTAATAAAATTACCAAAAACAATAATATGATTGTTTTTATGATTAAATGAAAAAACTGCTCTACAGATAGAATTAAGCCATATAATAAGCTTGAATCTTCAAAGAAATTTGCCGCAAAAAACGGTATAGGAGGCAAATAACCTCCAAAAAACAATAATACTGCAAACACACAAATTATAAAGGCAGAAGTATATTTTCCAAAATCAAACATTGCATACTTCATGCCCGAATACTCAAGGTTATACTCTACAGCAAAACCGCTTTCCGTCTCGGAAAAGTCGAAAGGCGTTCTGTTTATTTCTGCAAGTGCGGAAATAGAAAATACAAAAAAGCCAATAAAAGCAGGAAAACAAAACCAGGAAAATATTCCGTGTAAATATTGTACCTCAACTATTTTTTGTAAAGACATTGAACCTGATAGTACAACAACACTCATTACTGAAATTATTAAAGGAAGTTGATAACTTATCATTTGCAAACAAACATTTAATGCACCTCTCATTGAAAAATTATTTGCGGATGCATATCCGGCAAAAAGAATTCCTAATGATTGAATGAACATTATCGATATAAAAAGTAAAACGGCAACATCTGATTTTATGGGCAAAAAGCCTGAGGATAACGGTAAAATCATCCAGCATATTATTACAGGAATGAGAAACAAAATCGGAGCAAGCACAAATAGCGTTTTATCTGCATTTTTAGGAATTATATTTTCTTTAAACATTGTCTTAACAGAATGTGCAATAATGTGAATATATTCAGCTAACATATTATGAGTTTTTCTTAAAGAATAGTGAGCAAAAATCATTCTTTCAGCAAAAACAAAAATCAAAACCGACATCAACATTAAAGCTATAATCAGCACAAATTCCATTGTATACCACAGAAAAAATCCAATCTGATAAGGAATTTGGTACATAATTAAAAAGTTTGTATAATTTTCGATAAAAAATTCCATTATCTGTCAACCTCCGACATAATTATGTCTAAGCTTCCAACAATAGGCATGATGTCTGAAAAATATTTATTTTTTAACAATTGAGAAAGAATTTGAACAGAATAAAGAGAAGGAGTTCTCCACTTTACACGATATGGATTTTCACTTCCGTCTGAAATGACGGTACAGCTTGTAAGTCCCCTTGCAGATTCAACATAAGAAACCACGGTATTTTGTTCAGGTTTTATATTTACCAAATTAACAGACGGATTATTAACCTCTTCATTTGATAACTTTATATATTCCAAACATTGAGAAATTATATTAAAAGATTGCTTAATTTCTGCAATCCTCTGCAAATATCTTGAATAACAGTCACCTTCTTTTTGAACTGGTATATCGAAATTAATTTTATCGTATGTAAGATAAGTACAGAATTTTCTAACATCAAAAGCGACTCCCGAGGCTCTTAAATTAGGTCCCGTCACAGAATAATTCAAAGCTGTTTTTTGAGATAAAATTCCAAGACTTTTTGTTTTTTCGGTAAAAATAGGATTTCTATTTGAAAATTTTTCATATTCCATTAACTTTTTCGGTAATATCGTTAGCAAATCCTCAATTGCACAAATAGTGTTTTTAGTTAAATCATGTTTTACGCCGCCAAATTGATGGAAATTAAGCATTTGATCATGCCCGCATATTTCATTAAATATTTTTAGAACAATTTCTCGTTCTTTCATGACGTAAAAAATCGAAGAATAGGCACCTAAGTCCGAAAGAAAAATACCGAGCCAAAAAAGATGAGAGGAAATTCTTGTAAGTTCCATTAGCAAAACTCTTATATATTGTGCTTTTACAGGAACCTCAATATTACATAATTTTTCAACGGCAGAACAAAAAGCTTCCTGATAAATAAAACCTGAAACACAATCAATTTGTCCGACAATAGGTAAGTATTGTAAATATTTTCGGGATTCGGCAGCTTTTTCTAATCCTCTGTGAGAGTAACCTATAACAGGTTCTACGGATTTAATTATTTCTCCGTCTGTTTCTGTAATAAGTTTCAAAATACCTTGAATATAAGAATGTCCAACATTAATTTTTACAAAAGTTTTATTCATTCCACGCCAGCCTTTCATCAGATTGGCAGAAATTTTTTAACATTGGATTTCCGATTGTTGAAGTTGGCATTAATAAACGTTTTAAATGTTTATTGCCGTCAAAATCAACACCGAATAAATCAAAAATTTCTCTTTCATCATATTCTGCAGATTTAAAAACAGAAGAAACGCTGTCAACGACAGGATTAGAACTATATGTGTATATGGAAATAAATTCATGCCTGTTCAATTTTGAAGAAAATATATCATAAATCAATTCTATTTTTTCAATCAAATCAATAGCAGTTATTGAAACGAGAATATCCGCTTCAAATTCACCGGCATTTTTTAAAAAGGAAATGCAGTCTTTCAAATCTTTTTTATCGATTGTGAATTTATTATATATTCCATTGATAACAGTTGTTTCAATAATATTAAATTTATTTTGCAGTATATTCAATGTTGTATCCATTAATTCAAATTTTCTTCCGTTAAAATGTCAAGATAGTTTTTGCAAACAAGCTTTGGTTTGTGAGCTTCGATGTATAAACGTCTTTGTGTTATTGATTCCGATTTAATTTTTTGACGTAATTTCATCAAAGCTTCAGATAAGTCTTCCGGCTTTGGAGGGCACACAGGCAGATAAATATCTACAGGTATAATTTTATCCACACCATAAACAACAGAGTAGGAATTATTATACATTCCCCCATTGCAAGCACAAGTTCCCAAAGCGATAACGTATTTCGGTTCAGCCATTTGATTATAAATGTGTAAAAGTTCAGGTGCAGCTTTATGAGTAATTGTTCCTGCAACAATCAATAAATCAGCCTGTCGAGGCGATTTAGCATAAAAATTCGAGTCAAATGTTGCAATATCATAATCAGCACAAACAGAATACATCAGTCCTGCTCCGCAGCATGAAGATGCAAAAAATGTGGGGCATAATGAATCAGACCTCGCCCAATTGTATATTTTATCAAAAACTTCAATAAGAATATCCGGCATTATCTGAACCTCAGCATATTCTTTTGTATTGCATAAACAAGACTTAACAACATTATTGAAATAAAAATAAATGCTTGAAAAAATACATACAATTTTAGTACATTCAAAGCTAATGCAAACGGAAATAATAACAATACTTCCGCACCATAAATTAAACATAACAAAACAATAATGAAATACCTTTGATTAATAAAAATTTTGTTATTTGTTAATGTATACATGCCGCATGCAAATGTTGAATTTTTAAAAGAGTTCTCTGTTTTCGGAGCAAATATTTTTCCGAAAAGAAGTATAATTCCTGCAAATATCACAGATAATATAATTAAAAATACTATTACCGAAAGACTATGCAAAATTTTTTCCTTTTTAGCTGAAACATAAGTTATTATACTATTTATATCATGTATTGTTGTTGCTATAATGATTGTAAACAACAGTTCATTAAGTTTTATTTAAAATGAAAAAACCGGAATTTAAAACATTATTAATAATAACAATCAGCTTTACGGCAATACTTGTATTATGTGACTATCCTCCTTACTCAAATGATAAGGTAAAACATACGGTTATGCCTATTGTTGAGGCAGCATCATCGGCAAATATCAAAAGCGAAGATAAGCAGTATATTCCTAAAAATCTTGATTATTCGGCAATGATAAAAGATATTAAAGCTCAAGAAGGAATAATTGAAACCGAAGAAGAAAACAAAGAACTCAACAAGATTGTTGCAACGGAAGATAAAACCATAAAAACATCCGCTGCACCGTCTGAGTATATGAATATAGCAATAGGTTTTGTCAAAGAAGCTATGTTAACGACAGATGAAGCAGAAAAGAGAACAAAAGTTTTAAATGCATATAAGTTTTATAAAGAATATTTAAAACATTATCCCGGTAACATTGAGGCACTTTTAGGAGCAGGCACCATGGCAATTTTCCTTGGTAAAGAAGAAGAGGCTAAAAACATACTAATGGAAGCTTATGCGACATATCCCGCAAATCCGAGAGTTCATAAAGCATTAGGTGATTATAGCTTTAAATTTGCTAATTTTAACAACGCAATTGAATATTATAATCTTTCACTCAGTTCAGGGAATCTTGAAGATTATGCAACAAATCTTGCAACGGCAGTTTGTTATGAAAAATTAGGAGATATAGAAAAAGCTATCACATATTATAAAGTTTCTTTACATCTTAATCCGAACTCAACACTTGCAAAACAAAGAGTTGAAATGTATGCGGTTATGGAACAGGACGGATACGAAGCAGATACAAGAAAATATGAAAACGCAACTAAACTTCAGGAAAATGAAGATATGGAACTGCAAGATTTAATATTAGATTCATATCAAATCAGATAGATTAAAAATAACCTCTTGAAAAAATTTTTTGTTTATTTTAGAATTTAGATATATAAAAGTTAATGCGGAAGTAGCTCAGTTGGTAGAGTACCTGCCTTCCAAGCAGGCTGTCGCGAGTTCGAGCCTCGTCTTCCGCTTTTTTATAGGGCGACTTGGCCAAGTGGTAAGGCAGAAGCCTGCAAAGCTTTTACCCCCGGTTCGAATCCGGGAGTCGCCTTTTATTTTTTCTTTATTATTGTGGCTATAGTTTATCAGGACATTTGGGATGGATGTTTTTAGACAGAAGTACCAAGTTATTGGGAGTTTGAGACTAATTTATTCTGTTGAGTGTGTTTTTATGTCCGTTTTGACTATAAATTGTCATTCTGAGGCTTGCCGAAGAATCTTTTTACATGAATTTAAAAATTCAAGAGATACTTCGGCTAAAGCCTCAGTATGACAGTTTATTTTCACTCAGTTGACATAGATTCTTCGGTCACTTCATTTCCTCAGAATGACAGTTATTTTTGTATTTCAGCGTGAAAACTTTATTGAACTGTAACCCTGAATTTAGTCTTCTCTCTGTTTTGCTGTTCGCAAAACTTCCGTTCACTATTTAGGTGCTATTTCGGACTGGGTTCGCTGCCGCTCACACGGCATCCTACGAAAATCCGCAAAAAAAAGCCCTCGTAATGAGGGCTAATGATTTTTTAGAGA
>JBJEGL010000246.1:0-6794 GCA_051875035.1 Candidatus Gastranaerophilaceae bacterium
ATGTCTGCCGTGGGTGGGTTCGAGATGTTATTGATCCAAACAATGTACCTGATGATAAAGACAGTAAAAAGTGGTTTTACGATTTTGAAATGTTGGAGTTAATTCTAAACGATGCAATAAAAAAAGATGAACTAAAAGAAGATACTCCAACCGAATTTTTATCTCACCTTTTAATTTGTGAACTTTACGGAATGATGACTTGTTGGTGTATGTCAGACGGCAAATTTGAACCATTGGAGTGGACTGATAAATTTTGCGAACTGCAATTAAAAACGATACTTAATAAATATATAAAATAAAAGGAGATGTTATGATTAAAAATATTAAATTGAACAACGGAATTGAAATGCCTGAAATGGGTTTCGGAACTTTTTTGATTACAGATAAAAAAGAATGCGAAGAATCTGTAATTAATGCAATTCAAACAGGTTACAGACTAATTGATACAGCTCAAGCATACGGTAACGAAGATGCGGTTGGTTTTGGTATTAAAAATTCAGGAATTAAAAGAGAAGATTTATTTTTAACAACTAAAGCATGGTTTAAGTCCTATGAAACAGATGCTTGCAAAAGAAGCATTGAAGAATCATTAAAAAAACTGCAAACAGACTATCTTGATTTAGTTCTTCTTCATTGGCCTTTTGGTAATACTTATGCTGCTTATAGAGTATTGGAAAATTTCTGCAAACAAGGTGTTATAAAAGCAATCGGGGTTTCAAATTATATGCCAAGCCAACTTGTAGATTTAATCAACTTTAATGAAGTTGTACCAACGGTTAACCAAATTGAAGTTAATCTACTTTGTCAACAGAAAGAATTAACTCAAGTAAATAAAAAATACAATGTTGTAACTCAAGCATACGCACCATTTGGACAAGGCAAAGCTGATTATATGTATGAAATTAAAGAAGTTGTCGAAATTGCAAAAAATCACAACAAAACCCCACGACAAATTGCATTAAGATTTTTACTTCAAAACGGAATTGCAGTTATTCCAAAATCAACACATAAAAATAGAATGGAAGAAAATATTAATGTATTTGATGTTGAATTAACAAACTCTGAAATGGAGGAATTAAGTAAAATCGATACAGGTAAAAATTTAATAGGCTGTTCACAAGATTTTGCGATTGCAGAATTTGCAATGACATGGTAATGAGAGGGTATTATGAATATTAATTTTGATAATAAAGTAGCTCTAATAACAGGTGCCGCAGGTGGCATAGGTTTTTGTGCAGCAAAATTATTTGCTCAATCAGGAGCAAAGGTAATGTTAGCAGATATCAACGAAGAATTGTTAATTGAATCTACTAAAAAACTAAAAGCAGAAGGATTTGATGTTTCTTATAAAAAATGCGATGTATCTGTCGAAGATGAAGTCAAGTCACTTGTTGATGAAACAGTTAATGTTTTTGGCAGACTCGATTTTGCATACAATAATGTGGGAATTCACGCAAAAGTAAGAGAAAAATTGGCACAAACAGAAAGAGAAGACTTCGACCATGTTATGGCTGTTAATCTCGGCGGAATTTGGAACTGCATGAAATATGAGATTTTAGCAATGCAAAAGCACAATAACGGAGGAGCAATTGTTAATTGTTCTTCTCAAGGTGGTGTTGTCGGAATTGCGGATATTTCAGCTTATTGTACATCAAAACACGCAATTATAGGTTTAACCAAATCTGCGGCTTTAGAATATGCAAAAGAAGGAATTAGAATTAATGTCATTTGTCCGGGAACTTGTGAAACGCCAATGGTTGAAAATGCAATTAAACAATCTCCGATTCACATGGCAAAAGTTATTGAAGCAATTCCGTTAGGAAGAATTGCAAAAGCGGAAGAAATTGCCTCTATGGTAATATTTCTTTGCTCTGACTACGGCGGTTCTGCAATTGGGCAGGTAATATCAATTGATGGTGGTTATACTGCAATTTAAGAGGTAGGTTGAATGTTTAATTTAAAATCTTTAAAAATATTTTTTATTGTTTTTGCAATAATATTTTTTACGGTTTCCGCAGACGCAAAAGGAATAAAAAACAATGTTCCTAATGTTACTTTAAATAATGGTATTACTATGCCGCAACTTGGTTTTGGAACTTGGACTCTAAAAGGTGATGTTGCAGTTAATAGTGTTCAAGAGGCAATAAAATCAGGTTATAGGTTAATTGATACAGCTCAAGCATACGGCAATGAGAAAGAGGTTTTTGAAGGTATTAAAAATAGCGGTATAAAAAGAAAAGATATATTTATCACAACAAAAATTTCCCCTGATAATATGCGAAATCACAAAGTCAGAGAGTCTTTGGATAAAAGTATAGAATTATTGGGCGGAGAATATATTGATCTTGTTTTAATTCATTGGCCTGTTAAAAATGAAGTAAAAGAAACTTGGCAAATCTTAGAAGAATATGTGGAAAAAGGCAAAATTCGCTCAATCGGACTCAGCAATTTTAACCCTCATCATATAGATGAGTTGTTAGAGTATGCCAAAATAAAGCCTGTAATAAATCAAATTGAAATTCACCCTTATATGACTCAACAAGAAGTTGCAGGATATACATTTAATAAAAATATTCAAGTCGAGGCTTGGTCTCCGCTTGGAACAGGAACGGTTTTAAATGATACTACATTAGCAAAGATTGCAAAATCGCATAATAAAAGTGTTGCCCAAATAGTTTTAAGATATGATATTCAACGAGGTTTAATTACAATTCCAAGAGCGGAAAATACCGACTATATAAAAGAAAATATTGATGTTTTTGATTTTGAACTTACACCTGTTGAAATGTCAATCATAAATGGTTTAAATAAAAACAAAAGAGTTAACCCGAAGAATGATCCCGACAATTTCCCTTGGTAGCATTAGTAAAATGTTTAATTTTAAATAAAAATTAGGAGGAATATGAAAACAAGAAAACTTAGAAATATTGAAGTAAGTGCAATTGGAATGGGGTGTATGGGCTTTCATCATGGTTACGGTGCAATACCAACGGAAGATGAGTCAATTAAAATGATTCAATATGCTTACGATAAAGGTTGTACTTTCTTTGATACGGCAGAAAATTACGGACCTTTTATAAATGAAGAATTATTAGGAAAAGCAGTTAAACCATTTAGAGAGAAGGTTGTTATAGCAACAAAGTTTTCTTCCTTTTCTCAGTCAACACAAACCGCAAAAGAAAAACTAAGCAGAGAGGGTATTAGAGAGGCTGTTGAAGGTTCATTAAAAAGACTTCAAACAGATTATATTGACCTTTATTATGAACACAGAGTACCATTGGATAGTGATGTTGAAGCTGTTGCCGGATGGCTTGGCGAATTAATTGATGAAGGCAAAATCAGAGGTTGGGGACAATCACAATCAACGGAAGAACAGATAAGAAAAGCACATGCAGTTTGCCCGTTAAGTGCAATACAAAGTGAATATTCAATGATGGAGCGAATGTTTGAAAAAGACGTAATTCCAACTTGTAAAGAATTAAACATTGGTTTTGTGCCGTTTTCACCTCTTGCAAGCGGGTTTTTAAGCGGTAAATATAATAAAGATACCAAATATACAGGCGATGATGTAAGACGTGCAATTACAAGATTTATTCCCGAAAACGTTGAAAAGAACCAACCGTTATTAGATTTGTTATATGATATATCAAGTCTTAAAAATTCAACACCTGCACAAATTTCACTGGCATGGATGCTTAAAAAATATGATTTTCTTGTTCCTATACCGGGAATGAGAAAATATGAAAGAATTGATGAAAATTTAGGCGCTTGCAATGTTGAATTAGCAAAAGAAGAATTTAACAAAATTGAATCAGAACTTGATAAAATAACGATATACGGAAACAGAACAGATGAAGATATCCAAAATATGGGATATGTAAGAGCTCGGTAGTTTTATTAAACTGATTTCAAAGTTTATAGATGAAAAGCATTCCGTAAAATTTACGGAATGCTTTTAAGTAGGAATTATTCACTAAATAGAATAAAGCCTTTTTACCTCACTTGGTTTAAAAGTGTCTAAGAGGTAACTTTGTTGCGTATCAAGAGAAGTGATTTCTTGCATATCGTCTTGTTCTAATTCAAAATCCCAAATATTAAAATTTTCTTCAATTCGTTCTTTATGTATTGATTTTGGGATTACAATAATACCTCTTTGAATATTCCATCTTAAAATTATTTGAGCCGTAGTTTTGTTATACTTTTTAGCAATTTTGGTTAAGGTTGGATTTTCAAATATATTATTGATACCTTCTGCAAAAGGAGCCCATGCTTCGTGCTGAATTTTATATTCTTGCATTATTGCGGCGAGATTATTTTGCTGACAGAAAGGATGCGTTTCTATTTGGTTTATTGCAGGTTTTATTTTGGCGTTGAAACACAAATCCATCAACCTTGCACAGTCAAAATTACAAACCCCTATTGCACGAATTTTTCCTTTTTGATAGAGTTCTTCCATAGCTTTCCAAGAACCATAATAATCTCCAAATGGCATATGTATAAGATATAAGTCCAAATACTCAATTCCAAGTTTATTTATAGAACGTGCAAAGGCTTGTTTTGTATTTTCATATCCTTGCTCGTTTATCCAAACTTTTGTTGTGATAAATAGTTCTTCTCTTTTTATTTTACTTTCTCTAATTGCTTCTCCAACAGCTTCTTCATTTGCATATATACTTGCCGTATCAAGCAAACGATAGCCTGTATCTAAAGCATTTAAAACGGCATCTTTGCATTGTTTTAGGTTTGTAATTTGAAAAACTCCAAAACCAATTTGTGGCATTTTAATATTATTATTCAATGTAATTGAATTCATGGATTCTCCTTTATCTATTAGTAAAAGAGGTGCTTTTACACCTCTTTTTTACTATTTATCAATCTGACTTTCAGTAAACGGATCTGCTCTATGTCCCATAAGATGAATTTTTGCATAATCTTTTTCAAATGCTTGTAATTCATCACTCGACATTCTGATTTGAGCTGCACAAAGAAATTCATCAAGATGTTCTATATTTGTAGTTCCGGGAATTGGAACTATCCATGGCTTTTCTGATAACATCCATACTAAAGCAAATTGTGCAGGAGTTATATTTTTTCTTTTCGCCCATTTCTCAACCAATTTTACTATCTGCATATTGTGTTTTAAGGCAACAGGTGTAAACATTGGTAATGTCGCACGTCTATCAGGCTTTTCAAATCTGTTGTCTTTTGTTATCACACCCGTCAATAAAGCTCTGCCTAAAGGACAGTATGGAACAAGACCTATTCCTAATTCTTCAAGGGTTGAGAATATTTTTGTTTCAGGTTCTCTCCAAATTAAAGAATATTCACTTTGTACCGCTGATACAGGACAAACAGAATGGGCTTTTCTTATTGATTTTGCACTTGCTTCAGATAATCCGAAATGCAAAACTTTCCCTTCTTTAATTAAATCTTTAACTGTGCCGGCAACATCTTCCATAGGTATTTTAGGGTCAACCCTGTGTTGATAAAGTAAGTCAATATGGTCTGTTTGAAGTCTTTTTAAAGAACCTTCAACTGCACGTCTGATATGCTTTGGCTCGCTGTTTAATGCTGTGGGTTGACCTTCTTCAACTCCAAAGCCGAATTTTGTTGCTATTTTTACTTTATCTCGAATAGGTTTCAAGGCTTTTCCTACCCAAGTTTCACTTGTATAAGGTCCATACACTTCTGCTGTATCAAAAAAGGTTACACCTGATTCATACGCATGACGGATTAATTTAATCATATCTTCTTCTCTGAATTTTTCGCCGTAATAACCTACCATAGGCAGACAGCCAAGCCCTATCGCAGAAACATTTAATCCGCCTAAGAATCTGTTTTCAATATTTTTTGTTTGCTTAATCATATTGTCTCCGTTTTCATTTGCCAAAACTTTTGAAAATCCGCTAACAGAAGCTGCAAGTAGAATCGCAAGCCCCGATGTAGTTTGTAAAAATTCTCTACGATTCATAGATCCTCCTTTAATTTATAATTAATATCCATTGTTTTTTGAGTGTTTTTTGTAATTTGTTGAGCTATAAAAATTCCTATTTCGTATAAAATATATGTTGGAGCAGCAAGCATTAATTGACTCACAATATCGGGCGGAGTAAGCATTGCTGCAATTATAAGAATTCCTACAAATATATATGGTCTAACATTCTTTAATAGGTTAATACTTATTAAGTCAAGTTTTACACCGAGAATAACTGCAAGCGGAAACTGAAACATAATTCCAAATGCCAGTATGAGTCCTGCCGTTATTGAAACAAAATTATTTAATCCAAGTGTCGGTTGTAATTGAGTCGTGGTAAACCCTGCCGAAAAATTCATAATTAGAGGTAAAATAACAAATATGCAAAATATACCGCCAAGCACAAAAAGTAAACTTGAAGAAACAATCAAGCCTGTCAAAAATTTGCGTTCATTTTTATACAATGCAGGATTTAAAAATTTTTTGATTTCGTAAATGATATATGGAAATGCAATTAAAAATGCAAGTAATATACCAATTTTAATTTGAACAATAAAAACTTCCATTGGCGAAAAATAATGCAATGTTGTCATATTTTCAGGCATAGAAATTTTTATCAGGAAATTCAAAAATTTTGGTGCAACAAAAAATCCGACAGGCGATAGAACAGCAACAGAGATTATTGAATTCAATAACATTTTCCTGAGCGCTTCCAAGTGAGATATAAAATTTTCTTCTTGTATTTGATTACTCATTTTTAGATTCTTGTTCTGCTATTGTTTCCACATCTTTTGTAAGTTCCTGCGCCTCTTGTTTTATT
>JBJEGL010000247.1:0-1819 GCA_051875035.1 Candidatus Gastranaerophilaceae bacterium
GCATCAGACCAATCAAAATCACGTCCCGGAGGTGAATCTGATAATATAAATAATCTTGCGGTATCAGCTCCATAGTTTTCAAATATTTCATCGGGGTCTACTGTATTTCCCTTTGATTTAGACATTTTTGAACCGTCTTTTAAAACCATACCTTGTGTCAAAAGGTTTTTAAAAGGTTCATCTACACTTGTTAAGCCTAAATCATGGATAGCTTTTGTGAAGAATCTTGCATATAATAAGTGTAAAATAGCGTGTTCAATACCACCAACGTACTGGTCAACCGGAGACCAATAGTCCGTTGCTTCTTTAGAAAAAGCTTCTTTATCATTATGTGCATCAAGATATCTGTAATAATACCAATTTGAACACATAAATGTATCCATAGTATCGGCTTCTCTTTCTGCTTCAGCTCCACATATTGGGCATTTTGTTTTTAAAAATGTCGGTGAGGTCAATATTGGTGATTTACCTTTTACAGAAAAATCAACATCTTTTGGCAATAAAACGGGTAAATCTTCATCCGGAACGGGAACCATTCCGCAATGAGGGCAATGAATAATCGGAATTGGGGCACCCCAGTATCTTTGACGGGAAATTAACCAGTCACGAAGTCTGAATTGGGTTGTTTCTTTTCCGAAACCTTGTTCTTCTGCAAATTTTGTAATAGCTTTTTTTGCTTCTTCATTTTTCATTCCTGTAAAATTACCTGAATTTACAAGAATACCCGGTTCAATATAAGCATTATCATCAAGCGGTGCATCGGGATTTTCAGGATTATCAATTACTCTTTTTATTGTTTTATTGTATTTTTTAGCAAAAGCATAATCTCTTTCATCATGGGCAGGAACAGCCATTACTGCACCGGTACCGTAATCAGCAAGTGCATAATCGGCAACCCATATTTCCGATTCTTCTCCGTTAAACGGATTTATAATGTGTGTACCTAACGGAACACCCGTTTTAACTCTTTCTGTAGAAAGTCTTTCGATTTCTGTCATTCTGGAAGCATTTTCTCGATACTGCTTAACAGCTTCTTTGTTTTCTGCTGTTGTTAATTTTTCAATATCTTTATATTCCGGTGCAACAACGAGATAAGTTATACCAAAAACAGTGTCAGGTCTTGTTGTATAAACAGGTATTTCAAGACCTTCAATTTCTTTGACTTTAAATTTAAAAATAGCACCGTGCGATTTGCCAATCCAGTTTTTCTGCATAACTTTAACACTATCTGGCCAGCCTTCAAGTTTATCTAAATCTTGCAGCAATCTGTCTGCGTAGTCTGTAATTTTCAAGAACCATTGTGAAAGATATTTTTTCTCCGCAACACTGTCACAACGCCAGCATTTGCCGTCAATTACCTGCTCATTCGCAAGAACGGTTGCACATTTTGGACACCAGTTAACAGCAGCTTCTTTTTTATATGCTAAGCCTTTTTTAAAGAATTGGATAAAGAACCATTGTGTCCATTTATAATAATCCGGCAGACAGCTTGCAATTTCCCTGTCCCAGTCAACCATAATGCCTAAACGCTGTAATTGACCTTTCATATAGCTGATGTTGTTTAATGTCCAAGTTTCAGGGTCTGCACCGTGTTGTATTGCTGCATTTTCTGCGGGCAAACCGAAACTGTCCCAGCCCATTGGATGAAGAACATTAAAACCATTCATTTTCTTAAATCGTGCAATTACATCTGAAATTGTATAATTTCTGACATGCCCCATATGAAGCTTTCCTGACGGATACGGAAGCATAGATAATACGTAATATTTTGGTTTATCTGACTGGTTGTAAACCTTATTGACTTTTTTTTCTTCCCAAA
>JBJEGL010000248.1:0-6760 GCA_051875035.1 Candidatus Gastranaerophilaceae bacterium
TCTGTTGAATGGGGTGTCGGCTGGATGTGGGACGACGGCACAAATGCCTTAATGCCAAAATTTGGTGCATATAATTTAGACGGAAATGTTACAAATTTTTCGGTTTCAAAAGATGAAAACGGTGCCGTAAAAATAACTTCTCCAAATAATTCTACAGTATTAAACAATATCAAACCAGGTAATGAAAATAAACTTTATGCGGTCAGACATGATTGGATAACTCCGGATTTAGTTTGTATTTCAGGAACTTTGTCAAATGTTGCCGCCGTTAAAGTTCCGACAAATAATCTTCAAAGATATTTTGAAAAAACTTTATTTAACTATTTATCCACATCAAATATAAAAATTGCAAACAGAACAGCATTATTTGCACAAGTTCCGCAAAATGCAAAAAAATTAACTGAAATTTGTCACAATGCTTCAATGACATACAATGGAATATTTAAAAACAGCAGCAATTTATATGCGGAAAACCTCGCAAAAATTGCAGGCGGAGTTAAATATAACTCTAAAGCAAATCTTGCTGACCAATTAAATGTTTTTTATGACTTCTGGAATAAAAAAGGTGTTGATACAACAGGACTTATTATCGCCGATGCGAGCGGTGTCAGCCGAAACAACTTGATTACCGTTGACTTTATGACAAATGCTTTGAACAAGATTTATAACGACTACGGTGAAGATAAAATTAAATCAACTTTCGCTAAACCGGGTGAAGGTACTTTAGATAGCAGATTTTTAAATGATAGAGGCTCTTTATACCTAAAAACGGGTACACTCTCAAATATAAGCGGACTTACGGGTTATGTTGTTACGGAAAAAGGCAAAACATATTCTGTCGCAATTTTAATTCAAAACTTTGTATATCCGACAAGACAAATAAAATTGTTTGAAAATTCTATAATTGAAAACATCATTAAAATGTAAATACAATAACAATTTTTTTAATTTTGTCAGACATAGTCAGACATACAAACTACAAACAGTCATACTGAGTGAAAATAAACTGTCTTACTGAGGCTTTAGCCGAAGTATCTCTTGAATTTTTAAGTTCATGTAAAAAAGATTCTTTGTGCTACGCACTCAGAATGACAAAATATTAATTTTTTACATAGAATTAATTGTCATACTGAGGACAAGTAGCAATTTGTGTCATCGAATTACGGAACATATACAAGAATGACGGATTATTTATCATTTCTATATATGTCCGTTAATTCGGACACAGTTCTTATTTAAAGAAGTCCTTTATTTTATTAAAAAAGCTTCTTTTAATAAAGAAGCTTTTTTGTTTGAAACCAATACTTTATTATTTTTTATTCCTGTTTAAAGCCGTTCATAATATAATTCAACAGGGTTCTTGTTCCAACAGCAGTTGCACCTTTCGGATTTTCAAGAATAGGTTTATCAATAACCGCAGTACCTGCAATATCAATATGTGCCCAGGGAGTTCCGTCTTTAACAAAGTTTTTCAAAAACAGAGCAGCAGCTGTTGTTCCGCCGCCTCTTGCTCCGGAATTTTTCATATCGGCAATATCACTTTTTAAACTTTCAAAGTATTCTGGATACATGGGCATTTGCCAAAATCTTTCTCCGCAATCCTTTCCGCACTTTATAAGTTTTTGGACAAGTTCTTCATTATTACCCATAATTCCTGAAGCAACACTGCCTAAAGCCACCATACAAGCTCCTGTTAATGTTGCAATATCAATAATTACATCAGGATTAAGCTGTTGTGCATAACAGAGTGCATCCGCAAGAGTTAACCTTCCTTCTGCATCCGTATTATCAATTTCAATTGTTTTACCATTCATTGCTGTTACTATATCACCTTGTTTATATGATGAACCGCTCGGCATATTTTCACAAGCTGCAATAAGAGCGTGAACTTCCGCTTCCGGTTTGAATTTCTTTATATTTCTCATAATTGAAAGAACAACAGCTGCACCTGACATATCATCTTTCATTGTCATCATTGATGATGCAGGCTTTATATCCAAGCCGCCGGCATCAAAGGTTATGCCTTTACCAATAATTACAATCTTTTTCTTTGCTTTTTTGGGAATATATTCCATATGAATAAATTTCGGCGGCTGCTCGCTTCCCTGTGCTACTGCCGCAAAAGCTCCCATTTGCATATGATTTATATCAACTTTTTCATATATTTTTACTTCATCCAAATCCAATTCTGATGCAATATCTGCAAGATAAGACGGGGTAACTGTTTGGGCAGATTCCGTAATTAAATCTTTTGCATAATTTATTGTATCTCCGACTAAAAGACCTCTTTCAAAGCCCTCTTTTGCTCTTTCAAATTTTTTCTTATCAATTTCGGCGATTGTAAATGTTTTGATTTTACTTTTTGCTTCTTCTTTGTATTTATCAAAAGCATATCCGCCAATCATCGTTCCTTCCGCTATAATTTTTGCACAATCATAAGCGTCAAAACCCGCACAACCTGCTCCGTGAAGCATTGATACTACATTTTTTACATTATCAATTTTATTTACCTTTTGAATAATGTGAGATGTTAATATTCTTAATTTATTCAAATCAAATTCATCTCTTTTTCCCAGCCCTGCAATTAATATTTTTGTAAATATTTTATGATTCGGAACAGGTAAAAGATAGAATTTATCAAATTCTCCGTTAAATCCTTCTTTTTTTATCACAAAATCTGAAATTAAACCTGATAATTCTTTATCAACGGCTCCTGTTGCTCCTCCGGGTATTGTTGTCCCTTCAAACAAATTTACAACCAACAAATCCGACTTAATTTCCGTTACGGATATGTTTTTAATTTTTAATTCCATTTCATCTCCTTTAACTGTTGTATTTATTCATGAAACGCTCTACCCACCCGAATACAAACGGTATTTCGTATGGTTTTGGTAAATATAAATCGGCTCCCGAACTTAAAACCGATTCTTTGTCATGGACTACTGTTGTCATTATTATATTTGAATTTTTAAATTCGGTATCTTTCTTAAAATTCCTACATATTTCAATACCTTTTAAGTAATCATCATGCCCTGCATCCAGTATTATAACGGCAGGAATAAAATCTTTTGTTATCTGTTCTTCGGAAGTTATTGTCTTTACTTCATATCCTCTCATTTTTGCTCCTGTTTCAAGCAAAAAAGATAGTGCATAATCCGGTTCATAAATTAAAATTTTCGCATTATAATCTTTTATCTGTACCGAGTTTCCCGCTGTAATTTTCGGTCTGTCATATACGTATGAAGATTCTTCATTTTCTTCCGCTATTTTTTTGACCGAAAGTAATGAATGCAATGCTTGTTTCAATCCCGTTATTTTTCTGTATTCGTTTGAAATTATTCCTATACTTATAGAAACAAGATTTATTTTCATGCCCGGAGTATCATCACCAAATAACGTTATATATCCTTTTTCCGCATCAGTTTCATTATAGAATTTTTTAGCTGCAGAATTAAATCCGTTTACTAAACATTTTGCCAATGTTTCTGCTTTTAACGGTGTTGTTATTACCAAAAATTCTCCATCCGCAGTCATTCCGATAAAATCATCAGCTATGGCATTTTTTGCAATTGCTCCGAATGTTTGCTTCATTTTATCCGAAGCAAGTTTGCCATATATTTCTTTATAATAATCAAAATTATTAATCCCAATTAACATTGCTGCCCATATTTTATCGGAATTAATTACTCTTTTTAAATATTTAAAGGAAATTTTTTGATTTACAAGCCCAGTAACTGTATCAGTTTCCGTTTCAAAATGACGACGTAAATGTGCTTGAATTCTTGCCAGAAATTCATCCTGTGCAACCGGTTCACTTATAAAATCATCAGCTCCGGCATTCAACATATCTATTCTGTCTTGAATATGACTTGATTTTGAAATAACTATAATTACAGGTCTGACGTTATGATTATGTTGTCTTACTTTTTTTATTAATTCCGATGAATCTTCCGTAATATTATCCGATATTATTACCATATCGGGTTCATATTCACTTAATATCATCTCTAAATTATTGCAATTCGGACTTACCAATACGGAAATATTGGCATTTTCCAATATTCTCTTATTCTTTAGTGACTGTTCTTTTCTGTTATCTAAAATTAGTATTGACTGTCCCATACTTACTTCATCTTTGCTTTTGCTTCATCTCCGTATTTCACTATCGGAAATTTTATTTCAAATATTGTTTTTTTGCATTCACTGTATGCTCTAATTTTTCCGTTCATACGCTCAACAAGCGTTTTCGTCAAAAATAAACCTAATCCCGAACCTTCTATCTTTTGTGTTAACGGCGTTGATAATCTCGTGAATTTTTCAAAAATTCTTTCTCTGTCTTTTTCCTCTATTTCAACACCTGTATCTTTTACAAGAATAATAACTTCCGTATCAGTCGAAAATAATTTTACTTCAATTGTAGTCTTAGGATTAGAGTATTTTGAAGCATTTTCAAGAATATTCAAAATTATTTGTTGGAATTTGTCCGTATCAACAAGAATGTGCGGAAAATTCTTTTGAACATCCATTTTAAAGGTATTTTTATCACTTTTTGCCGATATAAGATTTATTCCGTTTTCAATAAAAGGAGTTATATCGACTGATTTAAACACTAACTTTTCAATTTCATTTTTTGAAACAGCAAGCAAGTTTTCAGTTAATTTAATTAATCTGTTTGCCTGCTCTTTTATAATTAAAATGAATTTTTGCTTCTGCTCTTCAGAAAGTTTATCACCTGCGGATAATAAAGTATCAGCAAAACCCCTTATACTGGTAAGCGGAGTTCTTAATTCGTGGCTTACCGTAGAAATAAATTCTGCCTGTGCCTTTTGTAAACTGTTATTTTCTTTATCATCCATTTTTTATGTTTTATATATCCTGCGATTTTTCTTCCGTTTGAGAAACCGGTTCTTTATATATTGGTGCTCCTGTTACTCTTTCCAAATTAGCTGCCGATATATTATAATTCATCAGATTTGAAAAATATTCAAGTTGTGCTTGTCTATATGTATTTTCCGCATCTTTTAATTCAATTGCATCTCCAAGACCGACTTTATATCTTCCATCCGCTAAATCATATTGCTCTTTAGCCTGCATCATAGAAAGTTCCGCAACCGGAATAGAATCTCTCGCATTTTCAAAATCAATAAATGCTTGCTTTACTTCCAAATATACCGATTGTCTGACATTTTCCAAATCAGCCAAATCTTTTTTCGCTGTAGCCTTTGATTCATCCACCTGCTTCTTTAACAAAAGTGCATTGAAATTGTTATATGACAAATTTGCTCCGAATTGATATCCTGTATCTGTACCCGGATTAACTCCACCATATTGTATTGAACCGAACGCCTTTAAATCCGGTAAAAATGCCCTCTTTGAAGCTTTCACAAGAATTTTTGAACCTTCTGCCTTCTTAATTGCTGCCAAATATTCGGGTCTTGTTTCAAATGCTGTTTTTAACATATCGTCAAGAATTATGTCATAATTTCTTGTTTCAAGATTTTCATCAATTGCATAATTAGAAAATTCCGGAACACCTAACGCATTATTTACCGATGCGTATGCAAGTTTTACGGAATTCTTTGATTTTATTAAATCAAGCTTTGCTTTTCCTAAATTATACTCGGCTGTCAAAACATCAATCTTCGCTTTTGTTCCTATTCTGTAAAAAGCATTCGCCTGCTCAAGATGTATCTGATAATCCTGCACGGAATCACTGTAAACTTTTTCCTGCTGCATTGCATATAAAAGATTATAATATGCTTTTTTTACATTGAATATTACATCGTTTATACTCTGCTGAACATTATCTTGTGAAGCTTCATATGTTTTTTTTGCTATGTCAACTTGTGCTTTAGTTTTTCCGAAATCAAAAAGCAGCATACTCGCACTTGCTGTGGGCAAATAAAACATATTATATTTTTGTGATGAAGGTGTAAAAGCCCCTACCATCATATCATTTCTTGAATATTCGACACCGACACCCATTTCCGGAAAATAATTTGACCACGCTTGTGCTATTTTAGATTTATATATATCTGCACTGCTCTGTGCAGACATAATCGCCGGATGATGTGAAAGAGCAATTTTTACACAATCATCTACATTTACTATCTGCTCAACATTTGTGTCCGTTTGTCCGATTTTACCTTTAAGCGAATTGTTTATTTGTTCGGAAACGGTTTTTGCACTATTAAGCTGAGTTTTATCTTTTGAAGTCTTATCAAGTTTTTCTCCGACAGAATTAAGCGTCGGAATAGTCTCAAAAATTGTTGCATTTCCGTACGTATTAATATTCGCTTCTTTTTCTTTTTCAAGTATCGCTATTAATGCATCATTTACCATTTTCGGGGTAATTGCATTAACGGCTTCTTTTGCTTGTGCCGTATGTGTTGACACAATCGCTGAAATTGCTAATATTGTTAATATTTTCTTATTCATATCTTCCTCAAAGAGTTTTCATTAATTATTATTTTGCTTTTTCTTTCTCTTTTCCATAACTTTGTTTACAAAGTTTTGTACAATTACGTAGAATGCCGGTGTTAATACCGTTCCCAAAGTACCTGCCGCTATCATACCGCCAAATACCGTACTTCCTACCGATATACGGCTGTTTGCTCCGGCACCGGTTGCAACAACCATTGGCAATACACCAAGTACAAATGCTACAACCGTCATCATAATTGCTCTAAATCTTAAATGTGCCGCTTTTATCGCTGCTTCTTCAACCGACAAGCCATGTTCTTCGTGTTCAACTTTCGCA